>CAYYIR010000034.1:0-13299 GCA_964471995.1 uncultured Nitrospina sp.
CATTTTCCTGAAATAATAGAAGGTTTTGACTTATCAAATATTTCTGGATCGCATGCAGTGGGGTCCATGGTGGTTTTCGAAAACGCCTTTGCAGAAAAATCAAAATATCGTCGTTATAAAATTGGAACCGTAAAAGGAATAGATGATTATGCGATGCTGCGCGAAGTAATGACTCGGCGCTACAGTCGTCTTTTAGAAGAAAGCGCTCCCCTACCCAATCTAATTCTTATCGATGGTGGTAAGGGGCACTTGAATGTTGGGCACGATGTATTGGAAGCCCTTGACCTTATGGATCGGGTAGATTTGGCCTGCATTGCTAAAGGAAAGTTCCGTAACAATTTGGCAACGGATGAAGTTTATATGCCGAATCAGAAAATCCCAGTTCTTTTTAGCGAAAATTCACCTTCGCGTTTTTTAATGCAACGTATTCGTGATGAAGCCCACCGCTTTGCCCTCACCTATCACCGAAAGTTACGTGGTAAGGCTACTTTGGAATCACCTTTGGAGTCGATTCCTGGAATCGGGAAAAAGCGTCACCTCATGCTCCTTAAACAATTCGGAAATCTTGAAAATATTCAAAAAGCACCGCTGGTAGAATTAATTTCTTTGCCAGGAATAACCAAATCTCTAGCAGAAAAAATCCAATCTTTAAGTAAATGAGGTATATAAATTTAATCCAATAAGGAGTAATTTAGAGGGGGCTAAACTAAAAATTACGTTTTGCCGATAAGTCAAGATATTGTATTTAAAAAGTTGAAAACAATTAATTTGTTGCCGATTATTTGTTAGATTTATTTGATCTGTAAACGGGAGACTGGTAATGAAAAGGTATTTTAACAAAATAGTTTATTTATTCTTTATGATGATGTTTTTATCCGGATTCTCCATTGCGAGTGCAAGTTGGGATGAAATCAGGGATGTAGTTTTGAAGGAGGCAAAAGAACTGGAGAGAATTGAAAAGGAATATTTTAACAAACGATTGCAAAATGATTTGAAAGGGACTTATCAATTCCAGCACCCAGATTTTAAAAAAGCAATTTCTATTGAAGAATTTATGTATTTTGAGGGAAGTGTGGTTTCTGGATACCGTAATAAATCAATGGGGCATATTTCAGGAGGGCCTCCACCGTTAAATTGGATTAAAAAGAACTTTACCAAAAAAGATGTTTTGGGATTTCCAAGAAAGCATCGTTATAAATGGTTTTTTAATCCATTTAGGAAAGTAAAAGATTACAATCTTGAAAAAATTTCTATCAGCCAAGATGGAAAATTTGCCATGGTAAATATAATATTAACAGGTCGTGAAAGAATAAACCCAGCACTCGTTCGTGAAGATGTTTCGTTTGACTTCAAGCGTCCATATGTTGATTATTGGGAAAAAGTAGATGGAAAATGGGTAATTACGGTTCTTGCCAATTCTTCTTCTGTCAGTGGTGGAAAAACCGTATATTTTATACCCAATAATAATGAAGCCTGGGAGAAAAAAGATTATATTCACATCGATACGGAAAGTTTATTGGCAATGCCAGATGCAGACCGCCATGCAGTTAAATAAATAAGTGAGATGAACGTGTGAAGATTGATTTGCCTTTTCATAAGGCGTGGTTAGAAGAATCAGAACACTTTGAAGTCGCAGAGACCTTGAATTCAGGGTGGTTAACCACAGGGCCAAAAACAAAAAGCTTTGAGGAGGCTTTCAGCAGTTATATTGGCTGTAAACATGCTATAGCTTTAAATTCCTGTACGGCAGGTTTAAATCTTGCTATAGGGATACAGGGCTTTCCTCAAGGAGATGAAGTCATCACCACCACGATGACCTTTCCAGCAACGGCAAATGTTGTTATTTTGCAAAAAATGACCCCAGTTCTTGTAGATATAGAACCTGGAACTTTACTGATAGATCCCGAAAAAATTGAAGAAAAAATCAGTCCCCGGACAAGAGCCATAATCCCGGTTCATTTCGCCGGACACCCCTGTGATATGGATGCGATTAATGATTTAGCTGAAAAGTATAAATTGTTAGTAATTGAAGATGCCGCGCATGCCTTAGAAACAAAATATAAAGGAAAAAAGATCGGTAATATGGGAAATACTACTTCTTTCAGTTTTTATGCAAATAAAAACATCACCACCGGTGAAGGGGGAATGATAGTTACTAATGATGATGAGTTGGCCAAGCAATTTCATATGATGCGGTTGCAGGGAATTAGCCGAGATGCCTGGAAGCGTTATGGAAAATCAGGTTACACCCATTGGGAGCAACAAACGGCAGGGCATAAATGCAATATGTCTGACATCAATGCTTCAATTGGCATCCATCAGTTAAAAAAAATAGATTCGTTTTTAAAAATTCGGCATAAATACGTTGCCATGTATGATAGCGCTTTCGTCGATGTTCCTGAAATAGAAACTCTGGCTTGCCATAATAAGATTGATCACGCTCATCACCTCTATATTATTGCTTTGCGGCTGGAACAATTAAAGGTAGATCGCGATGGATTTCTGGACGCAATGCAGGAATCTGGCATTGGTGTAGCTGTTCATTATATTGCTTTGCATTTGCAACCCTTTTACATTAAAAATTTCAATACCAAACCTCAGGACTATCCCATCGCCTCTAGTTATTCCGAGCGCATCCTGTCGATTCCGTTGTATCCCAAAATGTCAGAAGCTGATGTTGAAAGAGTCATCGAAACAGTTCGGGGCTTAATAAAAAAATTTCGTAGATAAATCCTTATTACTGTGTTTGTGTACCCAAAAATGAACGTAGAAAGATAATATAATTTAAGCATTAAGCTGCTTAACTTATTTGTCTTGCTATATTTAATATATTGCTAATCTTTTACTTTAACTTTTTATTATGGTGATAAGGTTTTCAATAGAACCGGATTGTAGCGCTTGGAATATTTTTTCTACTTGCCGCGCAAGTTCTCTTTCATCCCGAAATTTTAATTCCAGTTGCATTTCATCGTTTTCAAAAGATTCCTGATATTTAAATCGCGTTTTTTCGTCCAATTTCATTTCATCAAGCGCACACGCTATCCGCTTTTTTAAATCGGATAAAACCGGATATCTTTTTTCTTTTAGAATTTTATGAATCCGATCATACTTTTGTGAAGGTAGGAGGTTTTTATTTTCCAAAATTGCTATCGTTGAGCGGGAAGATAAAATATCTTTTGGAGATATATCGTCACGTCTAGCAATTTCTTCGAGTAATTCAAGAAAATCACGTAATTTATTTGCATTGAGGTGTGTTTTAGAAAAAAAATATTCAGCAACCTGCTGATCTTCGGTAGTCCATAAGTAAAAAACTTGAAAAACTTTGGCGGTAACATTGAAACTATGTAAGAGTTTTTGCAATGCAGGTTCAATTTTTACTACTGAGAGAAGGTTATGAAAATTTTTTTTGCTACGTTCTAGTTCTAGCAAAGGCATATAAAGATCAATGATTGTGTCTTCTTGAATTCCTTCTAAAACTAGTTTGTTAAGAATGCATCCTTTCTCGATATCGCTATAATGTCGTAACGAAAAGTTTTCTTTCAGATTTATTACCAGAGCATCTTTCATATCTGGCAATAAAAAGGCCGGTATATGGGTAAGGCCTGCTTTAATAGCAGCCTGGACTCGTTTATGGCCGCTGATTATTTTATAAGGTTTGATTTCAGAGCAAATGCTTATAGGATGGCGTATGCCGATTTCTTTTACAGAATCCAATAATTTTTCTGGGCAAACATCCATGGAGAATTTTGTCCAGTGGTTTTCCAGATCAATGTCGGTCAAAAGAACTTCTTTAAGAGATTCTATTTTCATTTTTTTTGAAGTGCGAAATTTTGTATTTTTAATTCTTTCTTTGTTTTTTCTAACTGGGTGTTTTGAAAATGTGCCCGATGGAATGGTTTTTATTCCGTCCGGAGAGTTTACCATTGGTTCGAATCAAGAGGACCAGGAAAACCATGCACTATCTTTGGGGCTCGATAAGCCTTGGTATGCCGATGAATCTCCTCAAAGGCGAATAGATATTCCTGGTTTCTATATCGATCGCTATGAAGTAACCAACTTACAATACTATATTTTTTGCCAAGCGACCGATCATAAACCGCCACGACATTGGGCTGGCCAGAAATATACTGAAGGCAAAGACAATTTTCCTGTAACTCATGTCAGTTTTTTTGATGCTGCGGCCTATGCTGAGTGGGCAGGAAAAAGGTTGCCTTTTGAAGCGGAATGGGAAAAGGCAGCACGCGGGCGAGCAGGGTTCATTTATCCTTGGGGAGACGATTTTAAATTGGGAGTCGCTAATTTATCCACTTCACCCAGAAACAAAACCGGCCAGGGATTAAAGCCGGTTGGCAGTTTCCCGCAAGGGAAGAGCCCTTATGGGGTGCAAGATATGGTTGGTAATGTTTGGGAGTGGGTCTGGGAATATTATCACCCCTACCCCAATAATAATTTTAAATCCTCGGCTTACGATAAAAAGCATTATGTGTTGCGTGGGATGTCCTTTATGGGGGTTGGACACTTTAACAAAAATGATTTTCAAAAGGTTGTGGCCCTAAAGGCCCGCGCCTCTTATCGAGAGCATCTTAATCCCTTTTCAAATAAGAAGGATATTGGTTTTCGTTGCGCTAAGGATCGCCCCACTTTAATGGAAAGAATTTTTGGTATTAAAAAACAGACAGAAGAAGGGAAAAAGGCCAATATTTAATTTCCTCTGGTTTTAAAAACAATTCCCAGTAATTATTAACGAGACTAAAGCTTTTTTAGATTGAAGAAATTTAGGGACGATATAATATAAATTGAAACGTTCGATTAGGAATTATACTTGTATAATGTCATTGAAAACGTATTAATTTCCTAGTAATTTGACGTCGAGCAAGTTGTACCCCCTCATTGGTCCTTTTTAAATCACAAAATGAGTTGGATATGAAATTTGAGGATGTTTTAAGAAAACAGATTCTAGTTCTGGATGGTGCCATGGGTACCATGGTGCAGAACCTGGAACTGAGTGATGCGGCCTTCGGTGGTAAGGCTTTTAAGATGCTTACCGATTTATTGGTTTTTTCTCGACCTGATGACTTGGAAGGGATTCATCTGAAATATTTACGTGCGGGTGCCAATCTTATCGAAACCGATACTTTCGGAGCATCCCCCTTGCGTTTAAAAGAATTTGATTTTACTAAAATTGACCTGACCGATATAAATGCAGTCCCAGAAGGTCTAGATTTAAAAAAATCAGACTACATAGCCATCACACATCATTTAAATATTGAGGGTTGTCGGATAGCTAGAAAGGCTATTGAGCTGTATAAAAATGAACCGGAATACGATGGTCGCCCTTTATTTTTGGCAGGATCTATTGGTCCTTCCAACTATGTCCTTTCGAAAACTGAAGCCAATCTCAATAAAGCAAGTTGGAATCAGATTGTGGATAACAATTTCCAACAAGTGTTAGGAATGATTGAAGGTGGTGCGGATGTCCTTCTTTTTGAAACGCAACAAGACATCCTTGAATTAAAGGCTTCATTAATTGGAGCAAACAAAGCATTTGAAGAAGCGGGTAAAAAACTGCCTATCATTGCCCAGGTTACGGTGGATGGGTTTTCAAAAATGCAAATATTCAACACAGACATTCATGCCGCCCTTGTGGCGGTAGAAGGAATGGGTATTTCGGCTTTTGGAATCAACTGTAACACGGGCCCAGAATTGATGGAAAAGACGGTGGAAAAATTGAGCCGTATCAGCAATCTGCCGATTTCTATTGTACCTAACGCCGGTCAACCCGTCTCAGAAGACGGCAAGACTTGTTATAAGCTCGAACCGGAAAGTATGGCGGATTATGTAGAGCGTTTTGTGAAGGATTTTGGTGTTTCCATTGTAGGGGGTTGTTGTGGAACAACACCGGAACACATCCTTGCAATATCCAATCGCTTAAAAGGAATAGTTTCCAACCAGAAACAAGCGGATAAACGTGTATATGTATCCGGACCGCAGGAAGCCATCGTAATAGACAGTTCTGAGGGTTTGATTCGAATTGGTGAGAGATTAAATGTGCGCGGCAGCAAAAAGGTCCGTGAAGCTGTAGAGCGTGACGATGAAATTCAAATGGAGGTTTTGGAAGAGGTCGTGGAGGAACAGGTCAAAGACCTGGGCATCGAGATCATTGATGTTTGCATGGATAGTAATATTGTTGAAACTGAAAAGGTGTTGCCACAGGCAATTTATGAATTGACCAGTGATTTTAGGGGAGTCATGTGTATTGATTCGTTTTCGGTTGAAGCATTGAAGGCAGCTATCGAAATTTACCCTGGTAGACCGATAATAAATTCCATCAGTCTTGAAGAATATGAAAAAGGCGTCAGTAAGCTCGATGCCGTTTTGTCACTTACGCGTCAACATCATCCTATTTATATAGCTTTGGTGAATGGACCTGAAGGGCCTGGACAGACAGCAGATGAAAAGTATAAGTTGGCTGCTGAAATTGTTAAGCAGGCCAAAGAAAACCACAACGTAACGCCTGATCAGATTCTTATGGATGTTAACGCCTACCCCATCGGTTCGGAGTCGATTGAAGGATTAAACTTTAGTATTGAAACTTTAAAGTGCCTACCGCGCATCAAGGCTATCCACCCCGATTTAAAAACAAGTATTGGGATTGGCAACCTGACAAATGGGCTGGCTTCAAAACCTTATATGCGAAAAGTTTTGACCAGTGTGTTCTTGGATGAAGCAAGAAAGGTTGGATTGGATTGCGCTATTTTGAATCCAAACCATTACGTTCCTCTTGAAAGTTTAATAGCAAGTGATGTCAAGTTAGCTCGAAAAGTAATTCTTGAACGAGATATGCTGGCATTTGAAGAGCTTGAGCAAATTGCGCAAACAAAAAAGACAGGTACTCAGATAAAGAAAATTGATTATGATGACCTTTCTTTAGAGGAAGGTATATGTCAGAAAATTAAAGACGGGTTCAAACAAAAGCAAGAGGGTGTAATAGAAAAAGAGGGTGGAAAATTTCCTTATAAAGACCAAATAGTAGTAGATGTTGCAAAAGCGGTTGAGAAACACGAGCCGTTAAGTTTTGTTAGCGGGTACCTTATGAAATCTATGCGTGAATTGGGCGATGCGTTTGGCCGCGGCGAAGTGAGCTTGCCTCATTTGCTTAAAAGTGCTGATGTAATGCGTCATGTCATGCAGTTCCTTGAAAGTTTTATGCGTTTTGAAAGTGGTATTGAGCCAGGAGCGGCTATCGATTATAAGGGTGTTGTGGTTATCGGTACTGTTTATCAGGATGTGCATAGCATAGGCAAGGATTTGGCAAAAACTCTTCTGGAAAACTATGGGTATCGAGTGATAGATCTGGGAGTGCAGGTGCCTTTGGAAAAGTTTATTGAAACCGCCCGGACTGAAAAAGCAGACGCCATTGGCATGAGTGCTCTTTTGGTTCAAACCTCAAATCATATGATTACTGTGGCTCGCATGTTGACGGAGGAAAAATTTTCGATTCCCATTCTAATAGGTGGGGCCCCTGTTAATCTTAGGCATGCTGGATATGTTGCCATGAAGGGTGGTGACGATACCCACACTATTCTTAATAATGTGTTTTATTGTGACAGCGGAATGGATGGTGTTAATACTATGGGGCTTTTAATGGACAAAGAAAAACGCTCTGTACTTTTAAAAGAAAATCAGCAGTCATTACTCATTCAGTACAAAAAAGCAAAAGGTATACAAGAAGAGAAAGATAAACTGTTAGAGACCCTGCCAAGAAGAAAAATAAGTTTTCGCCATCATGAAGTACCTGCGGAAGGTTATGGAGTACAACGGGTAGAATTTAAATTGCATAAATTATCTTTAGACAAGAAAAGTCTTTATTCTCTTAACTGGAAATTTGGGAAAAAATCGAGTTGGATTCAAAAAGGAATAACTGCTGAGCACTTACAAAGTTTGGAAAAAGAATGGATTCAAAAAGCCGAGCAGAATCATTGGATTATTCCAAAAGCTCGCTTTGGGCTTTTCCCTGCTCAGTCTGATGGAGATGAGGTGATCTTTTATGCATCAGAAAAGAAAGATAAAGAGCTGGGTAGATTTAATTTTGATTTGTGTATTGGGAAAGGAAGAAAAGATAAGTTTTCTATAGGCCAATATTTCCATTCTATTGATTCCGGTCAGGTGGATGCGATTGGTCTTCAGATCACAACTGCTGGTGAAGGTGTTGAGGGGGGAGTTAAATCTTTTAAAGATCAGAATGATAGCGAATCTGCTTTATATTTACAGGGTTTGAGCGATAGGGTGGCCGAAGATATGGCTGAGTATATCCATCAATTACTAAGGAAAAGAGGTGGTTATAAAAAGGAAAATCAAGGACAACGATATAGTCCTGGATATTCCGCCTTGACAAGCCTTAAAGGAAATCACATTATCTGGAATGCTTTGGGAGCACAAGATTTGGGGATAACATTGACAGAAGCCAATGAATTTTTTCCACCGAGTAGTACGGCTGCGGTCATTTGTTTTCATAAAGACGCAGGTTATAGCTAAAAACCCAACTTTTAAGTCCATAAAGGCTTTTTTATTTAAAATAAACTAACCTTCAGAAAAGATTAAAACTTGCCGATAAATAGGGCTCAAAAGTAGGAATAAAAATAACTAATATAAGTGTTTCTTTATGTCGTTTAATTCGATATAAACCCTTTTATATTGGTTGTTTATGTGTCGCATCTGGGTTTTAAATAAAACCTTTATATAATTGGAATCATTTGTTAATATATGATTGTTAAAAATCTGTGTAAATTACGGATGTTACCTCGCATTGAACAATGCATTGGGTATCAATCACATTATAAATCCGCTTTTTTTAAGGAATGTTGAATCATGTTTAAGCGATTCACTGAGAGGGCACGTAGAGTGATTATCCTCGCTCGAGAGGAAGCTGAGCTCTATCGCCATGAATACTTAGGTACTGAGCATATTTTACAAGGTGTTATAAAAGATGGTGGAGGCATTGCCGTAGCCATTGTGCAAAAAAGCGGAGTAGATTTGACCCAGTTAAAAAAAGAGCTGGAGAAAAGCTTACCTCGAAGTTCCAATTCTTTGATTATTGGAGATATTCCATTCACATCTCGAGCCAAAAAAGTATTAGAGTTTGCGGTGGAGGAAGCACGATCACTAAATCATAACTATATTGGCACTGAGCATTTACTTTTAGGCCTCTTGAAAGAAAAAGAAGGGGTGGCCTGCCGAGTTCTCAATAGTTTTGGGATGTTTTTTGATGATGTCCGTGAAAAAATTGTTGAGATGTTCAAAGAACCCACGGAAGCAAACCGTGAAGTGGGTAAAACCCCAACGCTGGATGAATTCAGTCGAGACCTGACCAAGATGGCAGTTGATGCTAAACTTGATCCTATTATTGGACGTGCCAAAGAAATTGAACGTGTTATACAGATATTAAGCCGTCGCACTAAGAACAATCCTGTCCTGATTGGTGAACCGGGAGTAGGCAAAACTGCTATAGTAGAAGGTTTAGCGCAATTGATTGTTGAGAGGGAAGTGCCAGACACTCTTTTTGACAAGCGAGTAGTATCGCTTGATTTAGGTTCACTGATTGCCGGAACCAAGTACCGTGGCCAGTTTGAGGCGCGTTTAAAAGGCATCATGAAAGAAATTATGGGGAATGAAAATGTGATTCTCTTTGTGGATGAACTTCATACCCTAGTTGGCGCAGGTGCTGCAGAGGGTTCTGTGGACGCTTCCAACATGCTAAAGCCAGCTCTTTCCCGGGGTGAGATTCAATGTATCGGTGCAACCACCTTGGAAGAATATAGGAAGTATATTGAAAAAAATGGCGCGCTTGAAAGACGCTTTCAGCCGATCATTGTAAATCCGCCTACGGTTGATGAAACAATTGAGATTATTAAAGGGCTTAAGGTTCCTTACGAACTTCATCACAAAGCCAAAATCACGGATGAAGCAATTATTACTGCTGTTCGTTTTTCCGAGCGCTATATTACGGATAGATTTCTGCCTGATAAAGCCATAGATGTTATTGACGAAGCAGGTTCTAGGGTGCGACTTAGAGAGGTAACTCAATCTCCTGATATGAAAAAAATTCAGAAGGAAATTGATTTGGTGGTAAGGGATAAAAAAGTATGTATAGAAAATCAGGAATTCGAAAAGGCAGTTGAATTACGTGACAAGGAAGAAGCACTAATAGAGAAACTGGAGGCGGTAAAAGAGGAGTGGAATAAAGAGCGAGATACGAGTGAGCCTCAAATTACTGAAGATGATATTTCAGATGTGGTTTCAAGTATGACGGGGATTCCTCTCTCTCGAATTGAAGAGAAAGAAAGTATTCGCTTGATGAACATGGAAGAAGAGTTGGCTGGAAAAGTTATTGGGCAAGGAGAAGCTATAAAAGTTCTTACCAAGGCAATTCGTCGATCTCGTTCAGGATTGAAAGACATGAAGCGGCCCATTGGTACATTCCTCTTTCTTGGCCCAACAGGGGTGGGAAAAACGGAACTCGCCAATGTTCTTGCTGAGTTCATGTTCGGAGACAGAGATTCATTGATTCGTCTTGATATGTCTGAATATATGGAGAAATTCAATGTGTCTCGTTTAACAGGTGCTCCCCCTGGTTATGTTGGTTATGAAGAAGGGGGGCAGCTGACAGAAAAAGTTCGACGCAAACCCTACTCGGTAGTTCTTTTCGATGAAATTGAAAAAGCCAATCCGGATATTTACCATCTCCTTTTGCAGATTATGGATGATGGCCGTTTAACAGATAGCTATGGTCGTGTAGTGGATTTCAAAAATACGGTCATTATTCTCACCTCTAACATTAGTTCAAGGATGCTGGAAAAAGGTACCAGCTTAGGGTTTCACAAAGACGATGAAGAGTTGAACTACGATAAGATGCAAAAAGAATTGAAGCAGGATTTGAAAAAGACATTCAATCCTGAGTTCCTAAACCGGTTGAGTGAAACCGTAGTTTTCCGGCCTTTGGAACTGGAGAATATTGTGAGCATTTTGGATGTTCAATTACAGGCTTTAAACGAGCAACTGATTCAGCAAGGCCTTACTTTGGATGTAACCCCAGACGCGAAAAGGTGGATTGCTGAAAAAGGTTTTGATGCTACATTTGGAGCTCGACCGTTGAAGCGGGCAATACAAAAACATCTTGAAGATGTGTTATCGGATGAAATGCTAAATGGCCGCTTTAAAGATGGTGGCCTTATTGAGGTAAGCCTGCAAGACGACAGCCTTGTATTTGTAGAGAAAACAGATGCAGTGAAAGTGGGATAAAAATTTATTTCGCTTAAAAAAAGCGCCAATGAAGAAAAACAAATAAAGTATTAAGTTTCAAAGGTTTGCGCCTAAGAAGCTTGATACTTTTTTTTGGCTAAAACTTGGGGAAAAAAATATATCAATAACTCATAAATTTTCAGATACTTCTGGCAGAATGGCAAAATTTTCTAATCTAATTTTCGCGGCTATCTTAGCTATAGTTTCCCTTGTTTATGTTTTGCCTTTGTCTGCTCAAGAGGGCGAAGTTATTGAGTCATTAAAAATAGTGGGTAATAAAAGGATCGATGAATCGACCATCCTTTTTTACATAAAGTCGAAGCCAGGCACCATCCTCTCAAAATCACAAATCCGGAAAGACATTGAGCAAATCTTCAGCTTGGGGCAATTTAAGGACATCCAAGTGAATACCCAAAGTCAGTTGGAAGGCCTTGAAGTTAAATTCATTGTTGTGGAAATTCCTTCCATTGGGAATGTGGATATTCTTGGTAATTCCAAAATAGAGACTAATGATATCCGTGAAAAAATTGGTTTGCGAAGAGGTGCTACTTTTAATGAGTATCTTGTTCAAGAGAGTAAAAAAGAAATTTTGAAAGCTTATAAGGAAAAGGGTTACTTTTTTGCAGAAACGCGCATCGAAACCAACAGAGGTTCGGAAGATCTTGTGGATGTAGTGATAAGAATTCGTGAAGGAAAAAAAGTAAAGATAGAAAAGATTCGTTTTTCTGGCAACAAGGCTTTCAAGGACAAGAAACTAGCTGAACAAATGGAAACTGAAGCCAGAACCTGGTATGACTTTATCGATGATTCGGGAGTATATCAAAAGGATATTCTGAAACTGGATATGTTTCGAATTGAAGGATTTTATCAGGACAACGGTTATTTACGGGCTAAGGTTTTGGAGCCCAGAATTGATGTTAATAAAAAAGCCCGACAAATTCATATCATCATTCCGGTAGAAGAAGGCCCGCAATTCCGTATAAAATCTTTGGACGTTAAAGGTGATAATACTATTTCTCATGATGATATTAAGAAAAGTTTACTCACCAAAAAAGGCGACATCTATAACGTATCGCAACTCCGGCAAGATATTGTGACAGTAACAGAATTGTATTCTGCGAAGGGATTTGCGTATGCGGAAGCTAACCCTATAACGAAAATTGATGATAAAGCCCGAACCGTTTCCCTTTCCATAGATATTGATAAAGGTAAAAAGGTATATGTAGGTAAAATTAATATGCTGGGAAATATTAAAACCAAAGACAATGTAATCCGGCGCGAGTTCAGATTAAAAGAGGGCCAGTTATTTGATGGTACAAAGCTAAAAAGAAGTAAGCAAAGGATCAACAACCTGAATTTTTTTGAAGATGTAAAAATCGATACTCAAAGAGGAGACAGCCCAGAACTCATAGATATTCTTACTACTGTAACCGAAAAACCTACCGGGACCTTTACCGTTGGTGCCGGGTTCAGTAATGTTGAAAATCTTATTTTCACCACCTCAATTGCTCAGAATAATTTATTCGGAAATGGCCACCGGGTAAATCTTACGGCTTCTTTATCTTCAATTAGAACAAATTTTAATCTTGGTTTGACAGAGCCACGGCTGTTCGATTCTGAAATATCTTTCGGTATCGATGCTTTTAATCAAGATCAGAATTTTTTAAGTTTTCGTTCTTTGACAAGTGGCGCAGGATTTCGATTTGGGAAAAACATTTCAGAATACGAAAATTTAGGTATTGGATATAGATTTGAAAATGTTAAAGTCTCAGGAGTTAGTGCAGCCAATACGACTACATTTGTAAGAAATCAGACTCGTACGACCAGCCGTGTTTCACCAAGCTATGTTTATGATAGCAGAGATAATTTTTTAAATCCTTCTCAAGGATGGAGGCATGTGCTAGGATTCGAGTTTGCTGGGTTGGGGGGGTTGAAGTTTACTCGCTCTAGATATCAGATTACCTATTACCGTCCATTGCTAGGAAAGCTCGTGCTCGGAGC
>CAYYIR010000035.1:0-13251 GCA_964471995.1 uncultured Nitrospina sp.
CCCTTTTTTTAGCTTGACTCCGGGATTTTCAGTGGTACAATTGCACCTTTTTCACGCCACATTCTACCTGATTTAACCCTTTGTTTTTATTGGCTTCTTTGGGTGTTTTCAGTTTTGATAGATAGGGTTAGTTGAGTTTTAATTAATGCCCATGCGTTTTTTTATATTTGGGAGGAGTATTTTTTGCCAACAATCAATCAATTGGTGAAGGCTGGTAGGTCAAAACCGGTAAAAAAGACAGATAGCCCAGCATTGAAAGCCTGTCCTCAAAAGCGAGGTGTATGTGTTAGAGTTTACACTTCCACACCTAAAAAGCCTAATTCAGCGCTTCGCAAGGTAGCTCGTGTGCGTTTGACAAATGGTATGGAGGTTACAACCTATATCCCGGGTGTGGGGCACAATTTGCAAGAACATTCCATCGTGATGATCCGTGGTGGCCGAGTTAAAGACTTGCCGGGTGTAAGGTATCATGTGGTTCGCGGTAGTCTTGATACGTTGGGGGTTGAAGGTCGCATGCAAAGCCGTTCAAAATATGGCGCTAAGAAGCCTAAAAAATAGATAAAAATACTATGGCAAGAAGAAGAGAAGCTCAAAAAAGAAAAATTATACCCGATCCAAAATTTAACGATCTTTTGGTGGCAAGGTTCATCAATTGCATTTTGAATAAGGGTAAAAAAGGGTTGGCGGAGACTATTTTTTATAAAGCGCTTGAAAATATAGAATCAAAGGTAAAAGATGAGCCATTACGTGTTTTTCGTAAAGCTATTGAAAATGCTGCACCTTTGTTGGAGGTGCGTTCTCGTCGAGTAGGTGGTGCTACCTATCAGGTGCCGGTGGAAGTAAGGGAGAACCGAAGGCAGGCTCTGAGTATTCGCTGGGTAATTCAGAATGCAAGAGCTAGATCGGGTCGGACCATGTCCGAAAAATTGACTGCAGAAATCATGGATGCGTTCAATAATTCTGGTGGAGCAATCAAGAAAAAGGAAGAGGTTCACCGTATGGCAGAAGCCAATAAGGCATTCGCACATTACCGGTGGTAACGGGAGATATTTCAATAGAATGAGTAAACAAACGGACCTTGAAAAGACGCGTAATATAGGAATCATTGCGCATATTGATGCGGGCAAAACAACTACGACTGAAAGAGTCCTGTATTACACTGGAAAAAGCCATAAAATTGGTGAAGTACATGATGGCAATGCCACCATGGATTGGATGGAGCAGGAGCAGGAGCGTGGAATTACAATTACTTCAGCGGCTACAACCTGTTCGTGGTTGGATCATAAAATTAATATTATTGATACGCCGGGCCATGTAGATTTCACAGCTGAGGTTGAGCGATCCTTGCGGGTGCTAGACGGTGCTGTTGGCGTCTTCGATGCGGTGAGCGGTGTAGAACCGCAATCTGAAACAGTTTGGCGTCAAGCCAGCAAGTATAATGTGCCGAGAATTTGTTTTGTTAATAAGATGGACCGTGCTGGGGCTAATTTTGTGGGATGTGTCGAGCAGATGAAAGAAAAATTGAACGCGAACCCGGTGCCCATTCAGCTTCCCTTGGGTGCTGAGTCTGAGTTTCTAGGTGTGATCGATCTTATTAGAATGAAAGCTAATACTTACTCTGATGATAAAGATAAGGGTGAGACTTTTGAGGTAATAGATATCCCGGATGAATATAAGGATCAAGCGGATGAGTATCGCGAAAAGCTCATCGAATCGATCTCTGATATGGATGACGCAATTATGGAAAAATTTCTTGGCGGCGAAGAGATCTCAGTGGAAGAAATTAATGCCGCGTTAAGAGCTGGCACGCTTGGGTCTTCCTTCACCCCAGTATTATGCGGCGCTGCCTTTAAGAACAAAGGGGTTCAACAACTGCTTGATTCTGTCGTAGCCTACCTGCCCTCTCCTCAAGAATTAAAAACAATTACTGGGACCAATCCAAATACTCAAGCTGAAGAGAGTCGAAAGTTGGATGTTAGTGATCCTTTTTCTGCTTTAGCATTTAAAATTATGACGGATCCGTTCGTGGGTCAGTTGGCCTTCGTCAGGGTTTATTCTGGAGAATTGACTAGTGGTTCGTATGTTTACAATTCAACAAAAAATGCAAAAGAGCGAGTGGGTCGAATTTTAAGGATGCATGCGAATAAGCGGGAAGAGGTTGATTCGGTAAAAGCGGGCGATATTGCTGCGGTGATTGGATTGAAAAAATCCTACACGGGTGACACGCTTTGTGATAAAGACCGCCCTATTATTCTAGAAGCCATCCAATTTCCGGAGCCTGTTATTTCTGTCGCAATTGAGCCTAAAACCAAGGCGGAGCAGGATAAGCTTTCTGATTGTCTGGTAAAGCTTCTACAGGAAGATCCTACTTTTCAGGTTCGTGTTGATCCTGATACCAATCAAACGGTTATCTCCGGAATGGGAGAGTTGCATCTTGAAGTTCTGGTAGATCGAATGCGCAGAGAATTTTCGCTCGACGTTGATGTTTCGAAACCGCAGGTTGCATTTAAAGAGACGATCACCAAAGCGGTTGAGCATGAAAATAAATATGTTAAGCAATCTGGGGGCCGAGGTCAGTATGGTCATGTTGTTATAAAAGTGGAGCCTAGAGAAGCGGGAACAGGATTTGAGTTTATAAATAAGATTGTGGGCGGTGCAATTCCCAGGGAATTTATCCCGGCAGTGCAAAAAGGGGTTGTGGAGTCGATGGCGCGGGGTATTCTTTGTGGATACCCTGCAGTTGATATTTCAGTAACGTTACTCGATGGGTCTTTTCATGATGTGGATTCTTCTGAGATGGCGTTTAAGATTTGTGCATCGATGGCGTTTCAAGATGCTTGTAAAAAAGGTGCGCCACAGATGCTGGAGCCGGTAATGGATGTGGAAGTGGTCACCCCTGAGGAGTTCATGGGGGATGTGATCGGTCGGCTCAATTCCAAGCGCGGCAAGATCAAGGATCTGGCGGATCGTGCCGGCGCAAAAGTAATTAGGGCTGAAGTGCCTTTGTCGGGAATGTTTGGGTATTCCACGGATCTACGATCATCGACTCAGGGACGGGCTAGTTACTCTATGGAATTTGCTAAATATGATTCTGTTCCTGTTTCGGTAGCGGAAGAATTGATTGCAAAATCCACCGGCGCCAGTGAGAAATTAGCAGTTTAATAAATACTATATATTGGAGTGAATCAGCATGGCTAAAGAAAAATTTATTCGCGATAAACCTCATTTAAACGTTGGGACCGTGGGTCACGTTGACCATGGTAAAACCACTCTTACCGCTGCGATCACAGAAGTTTTGTCGAAAAAAGGATTGGCCGAAACGATTGCTTTCGATCAAATCGATAAAGCGCCTGAGGAAAAGGAGCGCGGTATTACCATTGCTATTGCTCACGTGGAATATAATACCGAGAACCGTCATTATGCTCATGTAGATTGCCCCGGTCATGCGGATTATGTGAAAAACATGATCACTGGTGCGGCGCAGATGGATGGTGCGGTTTTGGTTATTTCCGCAAACGATGGCCCAATGCCGCAGACACGAGAGCATATCCTGTTGGCGCGTCAGGTCGGTGTTCCCAAGATCACTGTGTTTATGAATAAGTGTGACATGGTTGATGATCCTGAGTTGCTCGATCTGGTTGAGCTGGAAGTTCGTGAGTTACTTAGTAAATATGAATTTCCAGGTGATGATGTGCCTGTTATCCGTGGTAGCGCTTTACAGGCTCTTGAAAATCCAGAAGATGAAGAGAAAACCAAATGCATCTGGGAATTGATGGAAGCTTTGGATACCTATTTCCCGATGCCAGATCGTCCTGTAGATAAACCTTTCTTGATGCCGATTGAAGATATTTTTAGTATTTCAGGGCGTGGAACCGTGGCAACCGGTCGTGTTGAAACAGGTGTGATTAAGACGGGTGAGGAAATAGAAATTGTGGGTTTCCGTGACACCACCAAAACAACAGTAACTGGTGTGGAAATGTTCCGAAAGATTTTAGATGAGGGTAGAGCGGGTGAGAATGTGGGGGTTCTCCTTCGAGGTACCAAGCGAGATGAAATTGAGCGCGGTCAGGTGCTTTCTAAGCCGGGTTCAATCACGCCTCATAAGAAGTTCAAGGCAGAAGTTTATATTCTGACCAAAGAAGAGGGTGGTCGGCATACCCCATTTTTTAATGGATACCGACCGCAGTTTTATTTTAGGACAACCGATGTTACGGGTGTTGCTACATTGCCTTCTGGTGTTGAAATGGTTATGCCTGGAGATAATGTTGCGATGGAGATTACTCTTATCACGCCTGTTGCGATGGCAAAAGAACTTAGATTTGCAATCCGTGAAGGTGGTCGTACCGTAGGCGCCGGAGTTGTTGGTGAGATCGTAGAATAATGAGTGATCAAAAAATACGTATTAAACTGAAGGCTTATGACCATAAGCTATTGGATTGGTCGGTGGCGGAGATAGTCGAAACCACCAGACGTACTGGGGCTAAAATTGTAGGTCCTGTTCCCTTGCCAACAGTTAGGAACAGATGGACAGTATTAAGGTCGCCGCATGTGGACAAGAAATCTCGTGAGCAGTTTGAGATACGAACACATAAGCGAATCATGGAAATTCTTGAGCCTACACCGCAGACTGTGGATGCGTTGATGAAGTTGGACCTTTCCGGCGGTGTGGATATTGAGATCAAGCTTTAAAATAAAGTTACAATGAGCGCATTACTAGGAAAAAAAGTGGGTATGACCCAGATTTTCAATGACAGAGGCGATTGTGTGCCTGTCACTGTGGTGAAAGTCGAGAAGTGTGTGCCTATTGGGAAACGAACTGTTGAAAAGGACGGTTATAAAGCAGTAATACTGGCTTATGGTGAAAGAAAACTAAAACACACAAATAAACCGTTGAAGGGATTCTATGACAAGCATAAAGCCGAGCCCGCCCGAATTTTAAAAGAATTTCGAAATCATGATGTTGATGATGATGCTATGGGTAAACCCATAAAGGTGGATATCTTCAATGTGGGAGAGGAAGTAGAAGTGGTGGGTACCACAAAGGGTAGGGGTTTTGCCGGAGTTTTTAAACGCTTTAATTACGGTGGTGCACCTGCTTCGCATGGTCATCATGAGAGTTATCGAGGAACCGGTTCGATTGGTATGCACACGTATCCAGGGCGAGTTATTAAGGGAATGGGTATGCCGGGTAGGATGGGTGGTAAAACAAAACACCTGAAAAACCTTAAAATAGTGCAAGTCGATGTGGATAACAATGTGCTTTTTCTTAAGGGTGCGGTGCCTGGTGCGAATGGTGGTCTGCTTCAAATTTTTAAATCGTAATGGATAAATTTTTTTCATGCCTGAAATAGATGTAGTAAATGCAGATAATAAGAAGGTTGGGGCGGTAGAAGCCTCAGCTGATGTGTTTGAGGCGAGGGTTCGCGATCAGTTGGTGCAGCGTTATGTAACCATGCAACTAGCATCGCGGCGTGGTGGCAATGCGGCTACCAAACAAAATAAGGGTGATCTTAATGGTAGTAATGCCAAGCCTTGGCGTCAGAAGGGGACTGGTCGCGCGCGATCGGGTAATACGCGTTCCCCAATTTGGCGTGGTGGTATGACGGTATTTGGACCCAGCCCAAGGAGCTACGCATTTAATCTTTCCAAGAAATCAAAGAAACTAGCTATCAAATCCGTTCTCACCGATAGATTTAAAAATAAAAATATCGCTGTTATAGATTCCATAATTTTGGATCAGCCGAAGACTAAAGATGCTGCTGCGATGCTAAAGAAATTGAGTCTTCCTAGTAAGACATTGTTTATTATTTCCGAAAAAAATCGAAATTTTCAGTTGGCAGTTAGGAATTTGCCGCATGCGAATGTTTTGCTGGTGGATGGTTTGAATGTCTTCGATCTCTTGAAACATGAAAAGATTGTATGCACTAAAGACGCCCTTCAGAAAATAGAGGAGCGATTAAACTAATGGATATGTATCAAATAGTAATTAAGCCATTAGTAACAGAAAAAGGTACTACGATGTTGAGTGAGGGCAACTGGGTGACATTCAAGGTGCATATGGATGCTAATAAAATTGAAATTCGTGATGCTATACAGAGGATATTTACTGTGTCTGTTTTGCAGGTCAATACCCAGATAGTGCGTGGCAAGCGGAGAAGGTTTGGAAAAACGATGGGCCAATCGAAAGCTTGGAAAAAGGCAATGGTGCGGTTAAAAGAAGGTGACAAAATTGAAATATTTGAAGGAGTTTAGGGATTAATGCCTATTAGGAAGCTTAAGCCAAGGTCTCCCGGTGTTCGGTTTCAGACTATTTCTGGATTTGATGAAATAACTAAGTCAGAACCAGAAAAAAGTCTTCTTGTTTCTATTTCCAGAACGGGTGGACGAAATAACCATGGTCGGGTAACCAGTAAAAGGCGAGGTGGCGGGCATCGTCGGAAATATCGAATTATTGATTTTAATCGCAGAAAGGACGGGGTTGCGGCCAAGGTTGCGGGAATAGAGTATGACCCAAATCGTTCGGCCCGAATAGCTCTGTTGGTTTATTCAGATGGAGAAAAGCGATATATAATTTCTCCGGCAAAATTGAGTGTGGGTGATATTTTGATGTCAGGTGAAAATGCTGAAATCAAGGTGGGCAATTGTCTGCCGCTAACAAATATTCCTGAGGGAACCCTTATTCATAATATTGAGATGCGACCGGGAAAAGGAGCGCAAATTGCTCGCAGTGCTGGTAACAGTGCTCAGTTGATGGCAAAAGAAGGGGCGTATGTCACGCTAAAATTAAAATCCGGCGAAGTCCGTCTGATTCACAAAAATTGTCGAGCAACTATTGGAGTGATTGGGAATTCGGATCATGAAAATGTATCTATAGGTAAGGCTGGGCGTATGCGTTGGATGGGTCGACGACCTAGAGTTCGAGCTGTAGCCATGAATCCGGTGGACCATCCTATGGGGGGTGGTGAGGGTCGTTCATCAGGCGGGCGTCATCCGTGTAGTCCCTGGGGTCAAATTGCTAAAGGGTTAAAAACTAGGAAAATAAATAAACCATCGAATAAATTTATTCTCAGCCGCAAGAAGAGAAGATAGTTTGTCGAATTTAAGGGGTTATTAATGGCACGATCATTAAAAAAAGGGCCTTTTGTTGATTCATATTTGTTGGATCGTATTGAAGAGATGAATCGCAAAAATGAAAAGAAAATTTTTCAGACATGGTCGCGGCGATCTACTATCACGCCAGATTTTGTCGGTCATACAATATCAGTTCATAATGGGAAAAAGTTTTTCCCCGTTTTTGTAACTGAAAATATGGTTGGGCATAAGCTTGGCGAGTTTTCTCCTACGAGAACCTTTAGGTCGCACGGTGGAAAAACCAAAAAAGCTGTTACCAAATAAACAAGATAAGCCCTTATGGGTGTACTGAAAAAGAATTATTAAAATGAACAGGTTTTGAGGGTTGGCCTCGCTTGTGAAATAAGAGAGATTGATAAAAAATGGAAGTAAAAGCCCTGCTTAGACATACGCGAACGGCACCTCGTAAGGCAAGGTTAATCGCAAATTTGATTCGCGGAAAAAATGTAAATGATGCCATAAATATTTTGCAATTTACTCGTAAAAGAGCGGCGGATACTTTTCAAAAACTATTAAAATCTGCCATTGCAAACGCTGAAGAGAACCATAAGGTTCTCGATGTGGAAGATTTATTTGTAAAAAATGTAAGGGTCGATGAGGGTGTTACCTGGAAACGGCACATGCCACGTGCTCGAGGGACATCTACAAAGATTGAAAAAAAGACCAGCCACATCACTTTGGTGTTGGAAGAAAAAGAATCTTAAGGAGAAAAAAGTGGGTCAAAAAGTTCACCCTTATGGGTTTCGGTTGGGATTCAATAAAACCTGGATCTCTAACTGGTATGCGCGAAAAGATTATTCCGACCAGTTGGTTGAAGATATTAATCTGAGAAAGTACATTTTTAAGACGCTCTCTCATGCTGGTATTTCACAAGTGGAGATTGAGCGCTCGGCAAATCGTGTGCGGATTAATATCCATACAGCACGGCCAGGGATCATTATTGGCAAAAAAGGTCTGGAAGTTGATCGTCTTAAAGAGGAATTGCAGAAGGTTATGTCTGGCAAACAGGTGAATCTCAATATTAAAGAAGTGCGACGTGCTGAGTTGAATGCCACTTTAATCGGTCAGAATATTGCTTTGCAGTTGGAGAAACGGGTTTCTTTTCGCCGAGCTATGAAGAAGAGCGTTGTATCGGCGCTTAGGTTTGGTGCTAAGGGAATTAAAGTTAGAGTTTCGGGAAGATTGGGCGGTGCAGAAATTGCTCGCAGTGAATGGTATCGTGAAGGGCAAGTTCCTTTGCACACGCTTCGGGCGGATATAGATTACGGAACGGCTATTTCTAGCACTACTTTTGGAATTATTGGTGTGAAGGTATGGGTTTATAAGGGTGAAATTCTTCCGGTCAAGAAAATGGAAAAACCTGAAGGGTTTGAAGAAGCTCAGCCTGCGGGAAAAAAAGCAGGCAAAAAGTAATAGTCGCTTGGTTAGAATCACCTGATAAAAAGAATTACTGGTATTAAAATTAAATTTGTTTATTGGAGATAACGCATCATGTTAATGCCTAAAAGGGTTAAATATAGGAAGCGACATAAAGGTAAGATGCGTGGAACTGCCTATCGAGGTGGAGCAGTTAGCTTTGGTAGTTTTGGTTTGCAAGCGGTGGAGTGTGGCCGTATCACCAATCGGCAGATAGAGGCGGCCCGAATTGCTATGACGCGTTACGTTAAAAGGGGCGGGAAAATATGGTTGCGAGTTTTTCCTGACAAACCAGTTTCAAAGAAACCGCTTGAAACGCGAATGGGCAAGGGTAAGGGGAATCCAGAATTCTGGGTAGCTGTTATAAGGCCGGGGCGCATGCTTTACGAAATGGATGGTGTCCCAGAGTCTATTGCTAAAGAAGCATTTCGACTTGCAGGTCATAAATTATCGGTGGCAACAAGATTCGTTACAAAATAATTGGGTGGTAAATAGTTTATGAAAGCACAAGATATCAGAGATCTTTCTGAGAAAGAACGGCAGGAAAAGGCGGTAGATCTTGGTCAGGAGATCTTTAACCTTAGATTTCAATTGGCGACGGGAAAAATTGAAAACCCAAGTAGGCTCAAAAGTCTTCGCCGGGATATCGCTAGAATTAAAACCATTCAAAGGGAATTGGGCGATGGATCGTCTCAACGGGCTGAAGAAGAGAAAAAGGAAGAAAAAAAATAAGTAATCTGGGGGGATAACCCTTAAAACCAAATTAAATAGGAAACGCCTTTGGAAAAGAAGACAAAAAGAAAGACTCTGCAGGGCCATGTTGTAAGCAGCAAAATGGATAAGACGGTTGTGGTAAAAGTAGAGCGCAAGTATATGCATCCGAAGTTTAAAAAGGTTGTAAAAAGCACCCATAAGTATAGTGCGCATGATGAAAGAAATGAATGTAGTCCTGGAGATTTCATCAGCATTGGCGAAACACGGCCGTTGAGTAAAACTAAACGGTGGCGGATGTTGGAAGTAATTAAAAAAGGTGTGGAGGAAGGTAAGGCATCATGATTCAGTTAAGAACAGTTTTGGATGTGGCGGACAACTCTGGTGCTAAAGTAGTCCAGTGTATTAAGGTTCTTGGTGGGTCTCGCCGGCGGTATGCCCGAATTGGTGATGTGATTGTCGTTGCCGTTAAAGAGGTCGATCCGCAAAGCAGTCTTAAAAAGGGTGAGGTGAAAAAGGCAGTGGTGGTTCGCACACGAAAAGAAATACGAAGATCCAATGGAACTTACATTAAGTTTGATAGTAATGCAGCAGTTTTGATTGGGGAGGGAAAAGACCCGGTAGGGACTCGTATTTTCGGTCCTGTTGCCAGGGAGTTGCGAGCCAAACGGTATATGAAAATTCTTTCGCTTGCCCCTGAGGTGCTTTAATGAAAAAGGCTGCTTACAAATTGCATCTTAAAAAAGACGATATAGTTGAAGTGATTTCTGGAAAAGAGAAGGGCAAAAAAGGGAAGATATTGGCGATTTTCCCTACTCAAGAGCGGGTAACTGTTGAAAAACTTAATATGGTAAAGCGCCACACTAAGGGTGATGGGAAATCTAGGCAATCCGCTATTATCGAAAAAGAAGGTAAAATCCATATTTCTAACTTACTTTTGGTGAGCGATAAGGTTGGAAAAGGGGTGCGAACAAAATTAAAAAAACTGGCAGATGGTAAACGCGTTCGCGTTTGTTCAAAGACTGGTGAAGTGTTGGATAAGGTATAGTGCATGGCTAACTTTAAAAAAGCGTACAACGATAAGCACAAGGCGGCTATACAGAAAGATCTTAGCCTA
Organism: uncultured Nitrospina sp.; assembly: GCA_964471995.1. Lineage (GTDB taxonomy): Bacteria > Nitrospinota > Nitrospinia > Nitrospinales > VA-1 > UBA8687. Next base: position 10,376 of record CAYYIR010000035.1, read on the forward strand.
GATAATGTAATGGAAATTCCTAAGATGGAGAAAATCACCGTTAATATGGGGTTAGGAGAAGCGTTACAAAATTCTAAACTGATAGAATCAGGAATCGAGCAGTTAAAAGTGATCTCTGGTCAAATGCCTGTAATTACTAGGGCAAAGAAATCCATCTCCAATTTTAAGTTGAGAGAAGGAGTTCAGATCGGTGTGAAAGTTACAATGCGGGGTAACCGTATGTATGAATTTTGGGAGAGACTAGTTTGTTTTGCACTTCCTCGGGTACGCGACTTTAAAGGTCTGTCCCCAAAAGCATTTGATGGGCGTGGAAATTATACGATAGGATTAAAGGAACAGTTAATCTTTCCTGAAATCAATTTTGATAAAATAGAGAAAATCAAGGGAATGAATATAACCATTACAACCAGTGCTAAAAATGATGAACAGGGCAGAAGCTTGCTGACCCATATGGGGCTTCCCCTAAGAAAGTAAAGGAATGGCAAGAAAATCATTAGTTGCTAAACAAAAAAGACAACCTAAATTTGAAGTGCGTGGATATAACCGTTGTAACATCTGTGGACGACCGAGGGCTTTTCTTAGGAAGTTCGGTATGTGTCGTATTTGTTTTCGTGAGAGAGCTTTGCGCGGAGAAATCCCTGGTGTAACAAAGGCCAGTTGGTAATTGGAATAATTTTTTTGGAGTATCGTTGAAAAATGATGACTGATCCTATAGCCGATTTGTTCACTCGTATACGTAACGGGCAGATGGTGCGACACCCTAGGGTGGATGTGCCCGGTTCTAAAATGAAATCACGAATTGTGGAAATTTTAAAAGAAGAAGGTTATATTAAAAATTTTCGTTATTACGAGGATGGTAAACAAGGAATCTTACGAGTTTATTTGAAATATCAAAATGATGAACCTGTTATACGAGGTATTAAAAGAGTTAGCAAACCTGGCAGAAGACATTATGTGAATCGAGATACTATTCCAAAAGTTTTAAATGGGTTGGGTGTTGCGATTGTTTCGACTTCAGCCGGTGTTTTTACCGATACGCAATGTCGGGAAAAGGGTGTTGGAGGAGAAGTCCTTGGGCATATCTGGTAGGGCTTCAATCCTCAATTTTCAAGCGATGTAATTAAAATCTGGGAAGACTCCCAGAAGTAATGGATAAATAAAAAATGTCTCGAGTAGGTAAAAAACCAATTTCAATTCCATCCGGGGTGGAGTGTAAAATAAACGGTTGCAAGGTTGAGGTTAAGGGTCCTAAGGGCCAGTTGGTCCGCGATATGCATCCAAATATGAAAATAGAATTTAAAGACAATGAGGTAACGGTAACTCGTCCCACAGATGACCGGTTGGATCGGTCTTTGCATGGCCTAACTAGAACCCTAATTAATAATATGGTTTTAGGGGTTTCCGAGGGTTACTCAAAGCAACTTAATATTGTGGGTGTCGGCTATAAGGTTGCCTTAAAAGGTAAAGACTTGGATTTAAATCTGGGACATTCACATGCTATAAATTACCCTGCTCCCAAAGGTATCGAGTTTGATGTAGATGGTAAAAAGAACACGATAGTTGTTAAGGGAATCAATAAAGAATTGGTGGGTCAAACTGCTGCTGAGATTCGTGGATTCCGCCCGCCTGAGCCTTATAAGGGAAAAGGTGTAATGTATTCTACAGAGAAGATTATTCGTAAAGCCGGCAAGGCTGCGGTAGGAAAAGGAACCTAAAATGAAAACTTTAGAGCGAGAACGTTTGCGTCTGAGCAGGAAAAAAAGAATTAAACTAAAGGTGCAAAAGCAAAAAAACCGTCCTCGTCTAACGGTATTCCGCAGTGCCAAGCATATTTATGCGCAAATTGTGGATGATAAAGATGGCAAGACCCTAATTTCCAGTTCTTCTTTAGCGAAAGGGTTTAAAGAGCAAATGAAAAATGGTGGTAACCTGAAAGCGGCCACCTTGGTAGGTGCTTTGATTGGTGAACAGGCTGTTGCTAAAGGAATTAAAGAAGTCTATTGCGATAGAAACGGTTTTCATTACACCGGTCGAATAAAAGCACTTGCCGATGCAGTACGGGAAAAGGGCATTAAATTTTAATCTAAATTAGCAGGAGGAAGGTTTGCGACAAAATCAACCAGAAAACCCATCAGAATTTGTTGATAAGGTTGTTAAGATTAACCGTGTCGCCAAAGTTGTTAAGGGTGGTCGTCGATTTAGCTTCAGTGCGCTGGTTGTGGTCGGTAACCGTGAAGGCAAGGTAGGTTGGGGATTAGGAAAAGCTAATGAAGTTCCTGAAGCAATACGGAAAGGTGTTGAGAAAGCCAAAAAAAGCTTAGTTCCGGTCAGCCTCGAAGGCTCATCAATACCCCACGAGGTAATAGGTGCTTATGGGTCCGGCAGGGTAATGCTGAAACCTGCATCAAGGGGAACAGGGTTGATTGCCGGTGGAGCGGTTCGTGCTGTATTAGAGGCGGCAGGGGTTCGCGATATTCTTACGAAATGTCTTCGTACTAATAACCCTCATAATGTTGTTAAAGCCACAATTCAGGGTCTGATGGATCTCCGAAGTGCAAAAGATTGCTCCCAGGCAAGAGGAAAACAAGTAGGCTAACCAAGGAATAAGTATGTTGCAATTATACAATTTAAAGAATTTGACTGGATTACGGAAAAATAGAAAACGGATTGGTCGAGGTATCGGTTCTGGGACAGGAAAAACTTCTGGTAAAGGCCAGAAAGGGCAGAATAGTCGATCTGGAGGGGGCGTTCGCCCTTGGTTTGAGGGTGGTCAAATGCCGCTGCAAAGAAGGTTGCCTAAACGTGGGTTCACGAATATTTTTAAAAAATATTATGAGATTGTTAATGTCGAGCAACTCGCTAGATGTGCTGGAAGT
>CAYYIR010000036.1:0-12857 GCA_964471995.1 uncultured Nitrospina sp.
GTTTAATGCCCTAAGCATTAATTTTAATTAAGAAAAAATAAATGGTTGAAAATATCAAATCTTTGACTTTTATCGTTCCATGTTTGAATGAAAGCGATAATATTTCACTGTTTATGGATGGGGTTCTAGAAATGCGAAAAGCAAATCCTTCCATTAAATTTAGAGTAATGTTTGTTGATGATGGCTCGGTCGATGATTCTCGTAAAATTATTATAAACCTAAACAAAAAATTTATTGATGTAGATTATGTTTTTTTGACAAGAAATTTTGGAGCTCATTTGGCTCTATTAGCAGGCCTGGATTCTGCTGAGACCGATATGGCGGTCTTTATGCCCTGTGATCAGGTGAGTGATCCTAGTTTAATCAATCAAATGATTAAATATGCTGATGAGGGGGCAGAAGTAGTAATTGGAAAAAGGAAAAATAGAAAAACAAAATTTATTAATAGGTTTTTCTCATGGGCTTTTTATTATCTATTTAATTTAGTAGGTGATGTGAGACTACCCCCTGGAGGATCAGATTTTTTCTTGATAACAAAACGTCCTATAGAATTTCTTCGTAAAAATAAAGAATATAATGCAAATCTGTTCATGCTACTACTTTGGCCAGGATTTAATTATAGAACCCTCGAATGCGAGATTCATCCTAGGGAAAAAGGTGAATCTAAATGGACATTTTCAAAAAGGCTCCGCTTGGCGATAGATTCTTTTTTTGGATTTTCAATGTTTCCTTTAAGGGTATTAACAGGATTAGGATTGTTTTTATCTTTTACCAGCTTTATGTTTTTAGCTTATACGATAGGTAATTATTTTTATTTGGGGACTCCCGTCCCCGGGATTCCCACTATAGTTTGTGCTATTGCATTTGGATTTGGATGTGTATTTTTAGCTCTTGGGATAATTGCAGAATATCTTTTTCGTAATTTGGATTTTTCTCGAAAACGACCACTTTATGTAATCGAAGACCAAAGTGGGGTTAAAAAGTAAAATTATTTATTCAATATATATGAAACTAAAAAATGATTATTAAAGTAGGAATAATTGGTTTCGGTTATTGGGGGCCAAATTTAGCAAGAAATTTTAATGCTGCATCTAATGTAAAGCTTTTTAAAATAGCTGATACAAATTTGGAACGTTGTAATATTGCAAAAAAAAACTATCCTAATATTGAGGTCACAACAAATACTGATGAACTTATACAATCGTCAGATATAGATTTGGTAGTTATAGCAACTCCTGTTTCTACCCATTTTGAGTTGGCAATGAAAGCTTTGGAGAATGGTAAGCATGTATGGATAGAAAAACCAATTGCTTCTAATGCTGAAGAAGCTATGGAAATAGCTAATAGGGCAGAGCAAAAAAACCTAATTGTAATGGTCGATCATACCTATCTATTCACTGGGGCAGTCAGGAAAATAAAGGAAAACTTGGAGAATAAATTTTTAGGTAAACTTTATTACTACGACTCGGTTAGGGTCAACCTAGGACTTTTTCAACATGATGTGAATGTTATTTGGGATTTAGCGACACATGATTTTTCTATTATGAATTACTTGTTGGGTTCGCGTGCACAAGCGGTGAGTGCAGTTGGCGCTTGTCATGTGAATGAGCTCGAGGACGTTGGCTATATCACCGTTTTTTTCGATAATAATTTTATTGGTCATCTGCATGTAAACTGGCTCTCTCCGGTAAAAATTCGTAAAACGCTTATTGGTGGAAGCAAAAAAATGTTAGTCTGGAATGATTTAGAAAAAGAAGAAGCTGTTAAAATTTATGATAAAGGAGTTGATATAAAAACTCAAAGCGGTGTTTATGATGCTCTTGCAGAATATAGAGTGGGAGACATATATTCACCTGTTATTTCCCAGATTGAAGCATTGAAAGTTGAAGTTGATTATTTAATCGGGTGTATACAATCCGGTAGGAAACCACATAATGATGCTTTGGCGGGATTAGAAGTCGTTAAACTTTTAGAGGCTGCAAATCAATCTATAAAAGAAAATGGCAGACAAATAAAATTAGATCGAGTTTGAATAATGGATAGTCATCAATGTATTGAAAGCGATGTGATCCTTGGGAAAGAGGTTTTTTTATCAAAATTCATCAACCTTTATGGGTGCGAAATTCAAGATAGGTCAAAGATAGGCTCATTTGTTGAAATTCAAAAAGGTTCAGTAATAGGCTGTGATTGCAAAATTTCGAGTCATAGTTTTATTTGTGAAGGAGTAACAATAAAAGATCGTGTATTTGTAGGCCACAATGTAACCTTTATAAATGATAAATATCCAACCTCCACCAATTCGGATGGGACTCTTAAGAAAGATAATGACTGGATATGTATACCAACTTTAGTCGAAGAAGATGTTTCAATTGGCTCTGGAGCTACTATATTATGCGGAATAACCATTGGTAAAGGGGCTCGAATTGGTGCGGGTAGCGTTGTTACTCGAGATGTGCCTGCTGGTCAGGTTTGGATAGGAAACCCAGCCCGTTTACTAGATAAAATATAGGCGATTTACTTAAAAACTATAGAACCCTTAATATAGCTTAAGATTAATTTTGCATTTATAAGCCAATATTGAGACAAAAATTTTAATTAACATGGGAAGCTTGATAAATGATCGTACCATTTTTAGACTTAAAGGAGCAAAACCTTCAATTAAAGGATGAAGTTTTAGCAGTTTGGGGTAAAATTTTTGAATCTTCACAATTCATCGGGGGTCAATATATTTCTGGGTTTGAAGATGAGTTTTCAAATGCTTGCGGTTCAGAACACTGTACTGTTGTAAGTAGTGGAACTTGTGCCCTGCGGTTTATTTTTTTATCACTTGACCTTAAGCCGGGTGATGAAGTCATAACAGTTCCTAATACATTTATTGGAACTACTGAGGCAATAACCCAGGCAGGAGGCCGGGTAACTTTTGTTGATATTGATCCCGATAGATATACCCTTTGTCCTGTACGTTTAAATTCCTATTTAAATTCTCTTCCCCCGCATAAAAAAAATAAGGTTAAAGGTGTTGTACCTGTTCATTTATATGGGCAAATGGCAGATATGGATAAAATAATTTCTGTTGCCAAGGAACATGGTTTATGGGTTGTTGAAGACGCTTGTCAAGCCCATTTAGCAGAATACAAAGGAAGGAAGGCTGGATCATTTGGGATTGCAGGAGCTTTTTCATTTTATCCATCAAAAAATCTTGGTGCGGCAGGGGAAGCAGGGGCTATCGTCACAAATGATAATCAATTACACATTAAAGTACGAATGTTTCAAGATCACGGGCAGACAAAAAAATATATTCACGAAGTTGAGGGATCTAATGGGAGATGCGATGCGCTTCAAGGTGCGTTACTCCAAATTAAACTTAAACACTTGGAAAAATGGAATAAGTTGAGAAGAGAAAATGCGCAGATTTATTTAAATTTATTGAAAGATTTTAAGGAAATCAAACTTCCTAAAGTATATGAAGACAGCCTTCATGTTTATCATCTTTTTGTTATTCAAATAAATAATAGGTTTCAAACAATGGAAAAATTAAAAGAAAGTGGTGTTAGTACTGGTTTGCATTATCCGATACCACTAAATTTACAAAAAGCTTACTCGTATTTAGGCCTTAAGGAAGGCTCATTCCCAATAGCTGAAAAATCTACTGAAAGAATACTTTCTCTACCTATGTATCCTGGTTTGAAAAAATCACAAATTGAATATACCTGCGAAACTCTTTCCAAAATTATAAAAGAGTAGTCTTTAAAGTTTTATTCAAATTACCATATAAAAATTAATAATTGAGTAAAAAAGAAATGTTTGAACTTACTAACTCAAGAATTCTTATTACAGGTGGTGCTGGTTTTATTGGTTCTCATATTACTGATTACCTTTTAATGGAAAATATTTCTGAAATTATCTTATTAGATAATTTTATTCGAGGTAGTAGAGAAAATATCTCGGCTGCTTTGGATTCTGGGAAAATAAGATTAATAGAAGGAGATATTCGCGATAAAAGTCTTTTAAGTAAACTTTTGGAAGGAGTTGACTATTGTTTTCATATGGCAGCACTTAGAATTACGCAATGTGCAGAAAACCCTCAAGAAGCTCAAGATGTTATGCTTAATGGAACTTTTAATCTTGCTCAGGCTTGTTTACACCATAAAGTAAAAAAAACCATATTAGCCTCTTCTGCTTCTGTATACGGACATGCATCGGTTTTTCCTACCTCAGAACAACATCCTCCATATAATAACTATACATTCTATGGGGCAGCAAAAATGGCAAATGAATTAGTATTTCGCTCGTTTTATGAAATGTATGGATTTCAATATAATGCCATGCGTTATTTTAATGTATATGGACCTCGAATGGATATCTATGGGAAATATACTGAAGTTCTAATCAAGTGGTACCACTTAATTAAACAAGGTAAACAACCGATTATCTTTGGTAGTGGGGAGCAAACAATGGATTTTGTGTATGTGGAGGATTTAGCTCAAGCTAATATTATTTCCCTTAAAGCCGATGTTGTCGATGAAGTCTATAATGTTGGTAGTGGAGTAGAAACCTCATTGAAAGAACTATGCCATAGCCTATTAGAAGTAATGGAAAGTGATATCGAACCTAAATATGTTTCAGTACCTGTTGAGAGAAAGAAAGTTGAGGTTAAGCGTCGCCTAGCAGATACAAAAAAAATTAAACAAATAGGTTTTAGGATTACTCATGATTTGAAAGATGGTTTAAAGAAATTAGTTGCTTGGTTGGAAAAGACTAATACCTAAGCCTGTATTAAATCCTATAAGAATTTAGATTTAAACTTCTAGAATTACTCATCAGAAAGAAAATACGATGATACATTTTGCGAAACCAATGATAGGCATTGAAGAAGCGGAAGCTGTTAGCCGGACTGTGTTGTCTGGTTGGGTAACGCAAGGACCAAAAACACTAGAATTTGAAAAAGAATTTTCGAAGGTAGTAACTACGTCTTTTTCTTGTGCTGTGACAAATGGAACAGCCGCCCTAATTATTGGACTTAAGGCTGTTGGTGTTAAACCTGGAGACGTTGTAATTACCGTGAGCCATAGTTTTATAGCTACTGCAAATGCTATAAGGCTTTGCGGAGCAGAACCTATTTTTGTAGATATAGATCCTAGCTCATTTAATATTGACCCAAATCAAATAGAAGAAACACTTCAGGAAAACTGCGAACAACGAGAAGATGGGTTTTATTATAAATATGTTGAAAACATTTCTTTAGGCGATTCTCCTTTAAAATATTTTTATTCATTAAATAAATCAAATAAAATTGGGAAGGTGTCTGCAATTCTTCCTGTTCACCAATATGGTATGCCGTGTGACTTGAAGAAGATACTTGAAATTTCAAGCCGCTATAATATTCCAGTTGTTGAGGATGCGGCTTGTGCATTAAGGAGCGAGATTTCTTTTGATCGGGGGAAATCCTGGGAGAAAATTGGTAAGCCACACGGAGCAGTGGCTTGCTTTAGTTTTCACCCTCGCAAAATTATAACTACAGGTGAAGGTGGGATGCTAACTACAATTGATTCAGATATCGATAGGCTATTCAGGTTGTCACGCCACCATGGGATGAATATTTCTGATCATTCAAGAAATAAATCTAATGAAATTGTTATTGAGGAATATTTATCTACTGGAAATAATTACAGATTGTCCGATCTGCATGCATCTATGGGCTTAGAACAATTAAAAAAACTAGAAAAAATTTATTCTATGAGGAGGGCAATAGGATCTTTCTATAAAAGGCTATTGATTGATATGTCTTGGATACAAGTTCAGAAAGAAAGTGATAACTGCCACACAAATTATCAAACATTTCCTATATTGCTTTCTCAAGATTTGCCTTTTCAACGTAATGAGCTTATGCAATACCTTTTAGAGAAAGGAATAGCCACAAGAAGAGCAAATATTAATGCCCATGAGGAATTACCCTATAGGTTTCAAAAATGGTCTCTTCCTGTAAGTGAAACATTATCAGATAGAGGATTGGCTCTTCCTTTATATCCTGAATTAAAAGAGGAAGAAGCAACCAAATGTATTGATGCAATAAAGGAATTCCATGATAAAAAATCACGAAACTAAAAAGGTGTTAATCTGGGGGGCTGGTTCTTTTGGCGAAGAGATTTTAGACTGTTTGGATGAAATAAATTTTATTAGACCCACTTATCGATGTATAGGTTTTTTAGATGATGATGAACGAAAATGGTCAAGCAAACTTCGAGGAATATCGATTCTCGGATCATTTTCTAAATCCCAGAAGTTTCCAGATTCGTTATTAATCTCTGCATTAACAAATAAAAATAATTTTTGGGATAGAAATCAAATTTATTCAAATATTGAAAATCAGGTTAGCAAATTTGTTACAATTATTCATCCTTCCTCTGTAATATCTAAAACAGCATCAATTGGGGTAGGTACTGTGATTTCCTCAAATGTGACTATAGGTCCTAATACAAAAATCGGGGATTTCGTAGTTATTCTTCCCAATAGTGTAGTTAACCATGATGTTAAAATTGAAAATTATTCTGTCATTGCTAGCGGGGTAAATATTGCTGGTAATACAAGTATTGGAAGTTGTTGCTATTTAGGTGCTGGTAGCATTATTAGGGAAAATTTAACCATAGAAGAACGCTGTTTGATTGGAATGGGTAGTGTAATCCTCACAAATGTATCAAAAAATAGTGTTATGGCTGGAAATCCTGCGAAAAAAATTAAAAGACTCTTAGAAAAATAAATTAATCAGAATAATCCATTTTTTCAAAGTGAAAAGTTATTTGTAATATCCTTGAGCCTTGAGCCTATCTCCAATATTAGTCCCTAATTTTTGAGGGCTTGGTAAGTTGATTTCTGCAACTATCAACTCTCCCGCAAATTCATTGAAAGTTCCTTTTTTAATCGTTCCATTTTTGTCGACTGCAAGAGAACATCCTATCATCTTTTTACCTTCGTAAACACCACCTACAATAACTCCAACGCTTGTTGCACTTATTAAGACTAAATCATGAGCCTTTGCAAGCGTGTGGTATGGATGGTACCATTTTCCCCCATAGGGGTCTTCATCCTCAGCCGCAGAATAGTCTACCGTCCATGATGAAGGAGACAATATTAATTTAGCCCCCATGCGGGCTAAGGTATGGCCTATTTCCAAAGAGTCCGAATAATTGTCGGAACATATATTGACACCCACTATCCCAAAAGGAGTATCAACTACAGATAGATTCTGACCTATTGAATAAATATCCTGAGCAACATCAAGAACATTTATTTTTTGGTACTTGAGAATTATTTCTCCTTTAGAGTTTATAAGTATTGCAGCATTAAAAACTTTGCCTTCAAAGCTTTCGGTTAAACCAGCGCAAAGGTACAAACAATGTTCTTTAGCTAAATTACAAAGAATATCACTATAAGGACCTGGAATTCTTTTGGCCTCAGTTTTAGCGCTAGGATGTGTCCATGCAAGATCCATACATTCTGGTAGGAGAACTACATCACAGCCTATTTTTGCTGCATCTTTTACCATATGACATGCACGTTCTAGATTTCTTTCTGGTTCGCCACCTTCAACAAGTAACTGACCCATACCAACTTTTAAAACAGACTTCAACTTCTTATCCTTAAGAATAATCAAAATATTTCATATAGGTTGACTTGGGGACTATATGTAAATATGTTGTAATTTTTATTAAATATTTGATTTTTACTAAAAAATTATAATTTGTCCGATAATCTTTAAAAGTTTTTGGTTCTCTGCTCATAATTTCATCGAACTCTTCTTGCGTTAGACCAAGCCTTTTAATGCAAAGTTGGATAACCTTGGGATCTTCAATAACAGATACCTCATTTATTTTGTCTAGGGCCTCTGTGCGTGACATTTGGCCTGAACGCACAAGGGCGGCATAATTAAAAACTCTTCTATCAATATTAAATTTTGTTCTTAATATATAAGTCATTAGACTTTGATATAAATCATCGTAGTAATGTGCGCCAGTATTTACCCAGCCCAACTCACTACTTATAATTTGATCGACATCTTTTCGGTTGTAATCGATGTAGTATAGGGGAAGAATCGTTTTAATTTTCTTAATAAAAGAGTAATAAAAAAACTCTTTAAGGCCAAGATTAAAACCGGGATCTGTTGGTTTCCAGGAACGCAGAGGTACCGTACCAAAAAGGTCGTGTACCTGCTTAAGATATTTACCTTCAAAATAGAGCCACTCTAAGGGGCATACTCCTTCTGTTCTAAAAGATTGGCCAATAATCACATATTTAACTTTTAATTTAGTAGCAGTTCCATATAAAGCAGCGGCAATTCCTAAATCTGTGGGCATTCCAAAATCGGGTGTGGATGCTTTTAGAAATGAAATCCTGAGATCTTTAGATTCTCGCCAATCAGAAGTAACAGTTCGCATCTCAACACCTAATAACTTGGTTGCTTGGGTCATGTTTTCTCCGGCTACAGGGTTGCTGAAGCCATCATTAAAATAAACTGCTAATGGACGTAGCCCTAATTTTTTCATTAAGTAAAGGGTATAAATACTATCTCGGCCACCACTGATTCCTACAATGCAATCAAATTGATTATTTTTTCCATGTTTCTTAATTTTTTTTATGAGGTTGGTAAAGTATATTTCACCTTTTTCATTTAATGGATAACAGCGGTCAAGCTCATCATGCATTTTACAGTAGTTGCATTCACCTTGAGAATCAAAATGAACGCTAGCTACTTCTGAGTTGATACAACATCTAGAGCAAATCTTTAAGGTCATAATTGTGCTTTGGCAATGTCAGCCCAAGGAATCCATTTCAACGGATTGTCAGGTGTCACATCTTTCCTTACTAAAACTTTTTTCACTTCTCCAAAAAACAATGTATGTGTTCCCAAATGTTTTTTATCTATTACTTCACAATCCATGTGCAAAGGAAAGTTGGAATACACGGGGGTGTTTGCTGTTGTTTCGGTGTAATTTAAACCAGAATTAAAAGACTTGCTAGGGTCTGCTTTAAAAGAAACATTTCCCGTATAACGAATAGCATCTAAAATTTTTTCATCTATATATGGAACTGCGCATCCAAACTTTTTTGTTTTTATAATCATTTCAAGTGAGGCGCGTGGCGCATATCTTTCGTTAATGGGGGCATTGGATAAGGCGATTGCAATGATAAATGGATGTCGACTAACAACTGTAGTGGATCCACAAGGCATTATATTGGGAACACCTGCATCGTTATAAGAAGTTATTATTCCTGCTGATGATGGAAAAAAACATGGCCATCTAGCCCTATCATTATCCACCTCTATTTGTTCTTCCGGTAATGGGGGCAAATATTTAATAGCCATAGAATTTTTGTTTTCATCCGATTCAAAAGCGACTGTTCCTTTTGAAGGAAAACGGTAATAGGGCGTATACCCTTTAACATATTTAGCAAACGCTTTTGGGTTTAATTGTTTTTTAGCATTTGTTTTACTTTTTATTTCTGGTGTCCAGCGAGGAAGGCTACACCAAGAAATCTGATTTGTTCCTTCAGCAATTTTTTCATCAAGCTGAAGAGCATTAACCTCAAAAAAATATATTCGATGACTACCAAGATCTATCCATGGTTTTTCAAAAGTAGTACGCCCATAAAAATCTTTTCCAGGCATAGCTAGACGTGCTTCGTAAATAAGATACGCAGAGTAAAATACGGGGGAATCATTTGTTAAAGCTTTGCGTACCGAAAGTCCAGTATGAGCTACCCTTTTTTCAGAATACTTTTCTTCAACTTCACGAATGCTGGACATAGTTATTTCAAGAGAATCTCCTGGCGGAAAAAATTGTACAGCTATGCCAGTACTATTTTCTAAAAGCTTTATGAAAGTGTTTCTATTGTGGTGGCGATCTGATAGTCCTTTTTTGCAAAAACTAAGCGCTACCACATAAGGAAATCGATTTACAATAGAAGGGCCAACCACTTTTTCCATAGCTGTTGTTTTTCCATCTGAGGTAGTTACTATACAGATTGAAGAAGGGAAAAAAAGTGGCCAACGACTATCTTTTTCTAATTCCGATAAAGATTCAGGAAGCGAACGTTGCGTAAAAAGAGATCCGGCATCACTCCAATTGCAAGCCTCAGTTAATTCTGAATGCGGCCAAGAATAAATATAAGAATTAAGTAGATGGGACATAGTTTTTAAATGATTCCTGTGACGGGAATTTTAGCTATTTTATCGTCACTTCCATGAAAATCCCAGTAGATGACGTATTTTCCAATATTTTCCCGTTGAAAACTAATCTTATTTAAAACTAAAAACTCCTTAATTTCGGAAATGCCTTTTGCTGTTGAAACGGTAAAAGCAAAGTTTTCACGTCCTATTTTTAAGGTTTTACTATTCCTAATTGGTTTTTCACCATGAGAAAATATTTGCCATTTACACTTGCTTATATACCTATGAGGATTATAACAAGATCAAAAATCCAGTCTATTTTGCCCCAAAAACCTTGCTTTTTGCATGAAGAAATAATTCGAGTAAATCACTGGATATTTTTTGATTCTACAAAATCTATCACCTCAAAAGATTTAAAAAAACTCATCCTATAATTATTTCAAAAAAGGAAATTTCTAAAGAGAAGATTTAAAATAGCTATCATCATTTAAGTAATAAAATAAAAACTCATTTAGGCTTCCAAATTGTTTTGAATGAGAAGCGATATTTAAAGATAAAATAAGAACCGGAAATTAAAATCACTAAAAAATTTAGAATCCACGCGACTATGCCGAAGTTAGCAGCAAGGACTTCCGGCTTATCCATAAAATGATGTAAAACGACATAAATCCCGGCATTAAAAGAGCCTATAAATCCGGGTGTCGGTAGAGCTGTGGTAAAAATGACAATCATCACAGTAAGTATTACTAGATAGTCAAAAGAAGGAGTATCAAAACTATATGCTAAAAATAAAGGAATGAAGGATAAAATGGTTAATAGCCATTCAAGGATTGAATAAAATATAACTTGTAGGAGGATTCGATAGTTTTTAATCGAAGAAAACCCAAGGCTGAAATTATCGATCTGGACCTCTAATTTTTTATTCCATTTTTGAGGTAGCCAGCAACTCAACCAATTTATAAGTTTTAAAAATAATTGTTTATGTTGCAAAAATAAGTAAACAAATAGTGTTAGCCCGGTGGTCATTATCATGCAAAAGCGGCCAAAGTGTGTTGTCATTTCCTGTGTAGAGATACCTGTTTCTAGAAAGGAAAATTTAAAAGCTTCAGAATGAAAATTAAAAGCCCATGTGAAAAGAAACAGTAAAAGAATAATATCAAGCAACCACTCCATAAGAATTGTAGCGAATATTCCGGAAAGTGAAATACCGTGCTTGCCTTTTAAAATAAAGGCTCGCAAAAAATCTCCCGCCCGCAAAGGAAGAGCATTGCCCAAAAAACCAGTCATCATCGTGAAATATACTTCACTTGTGGTAATACTTTTAAATGGTAATAATAACAGTTTCCATCGATAGGCTCTTGCCCAGTAACTAAAAAACAAGAGGGCAACCGTTGGGAAACAGTAGCTAAAGTTGACGTCTGCAAATGAATTCGACAATTGACTTAAGGGAACGTTCTCCAATACATAATAAAAAGACCCCAAGACAAAAATAAATCCAATGATAACTTTTCCAGCTTCTTTAAGATTTGTTTGCATAATTAATGAAGACTTAGAAATACTGATTATTCTCTAAAAGGTTGGTCTTAAAAATTTGAAAATTGTAGTTATAAGGTCCGCCGCCTCTGCAATATCATGATTCCCTAGATTCATCTTTGAAATCTTTTCATCTTTTATTGCAGTAAAATAAATTTCAATTAAATCTTTTTTATTTTTGTTGTAGGATATTTCAATTAGGCCTCCTATATCGATCCAAAATCCACTACATTTTGAGCATTGATTTACTTCTGTATCATATTTTTTGCTAAAAAAATGCCGGTGCAATAAAGTTGTTTTGCAATTAGGGCAGGGATGTTCTGAGTTGCGGTATGTTTTTACCCCGTCTGCTTTATTTATAAAAAGAAGTTCAGACCCTGCCCCTGGTTTTAGGTGCTTTATTTTTTTTATTTGAGAATTATGAAACCAAATTCCTCCGCAAGAATTGTTACAAGTACCTACTTTTATACCCGAAACATTTTGCTCCGTTAGTAAATTTTCACAGGCGGGACATTTCATAGTAAAATGTCTAATAGATTTTTTCTTCACCTTCAGGTCGGGTTTTCCAGCGACGGTGACCACACATCCAGGGCGCGGGGTCTCTTTGAATTATAGACTCTATGTGTTTTTCCATTTCCTGAGTCCAATCTAGGATAATTTGATCTTTGTTCTTAGGAATTTTGAATATCAATTCTGGACCATATCTGATTTTATACGTTCCTTTTATGGTAGGGTGGGAAAAGAGAGGCAGGACAGGGGTTCCCAGTCTATGCGATAATTGTGCTACAGAACGTGGTGTTGAAGCTTTCAATCCAAAAAAATCTACGAAAATTCCGCCCTTCGCTGTATTTTGATCCATCATTACGGCCACGCTATTATTATTTTTAAGCTCTCGAACAATTTTTAAGAGTGAATCATCACGATAGAAAATGTTATTACCCGTTGAGGCCCTTAATTTCTCGACTAAAGTATTTAGATAGGGATTATCCAATTTTCGTGCAATAGAAGATAAGGGGCAAATTCCTAGTAACCCGTGGTTTAAACCCATGATTTCCCAGTTGCCATAATGAGCCGTTAAAAAGAATATCCCTTTTTTTCTCTCAAGGCATTTTTTAAGTGTTTCTAATCCTTCAGGTTCTCCTTCTATTAATTGACGAAC
>CAYYIR010000037.1:0-12834 GCA_964471995.1 uncultured Nitrospina sp.
GAGTTTATTTGGGCCATAGCAATTCGCAAAACTATTTTTCCGACATTATTTATTATTTTTTTGGATTTCTTATGACCTGCAGGCATACTTCCTCTGTTTTTGTATTAAATGCTATTAAAATTTTTTAGTGCATTCTATTTTCAACATTATACTACAATAGATACTAATCTATAGTAGCTGAGGTCTAGAAAGCTGTGTTCGAGTAATTTTAATTTGCAACGTACTAAAAAATGACAGAATCCAATCAAGCAGAAGAGAGTATCAAACATTCCATCCGTAAAAACGGATTCCCTGAGAAAATTGTTCGACTTCCTTTTAAGCCTGTTTACGATGCCTGCAAGGAACATGGAACTAGCTTGTCTGATGTGTTGGATCATCTACAGGACCAGCAAATTTTTGGGAAAATTATTGGTAACCATGTTGAGTTTCGTTCTCGGGAAAAAATTGATTTTGAACCTCAGGAAACAAACTCCTCTACAGCTAATGATTTTTCATGGGTGAAAGGAGCAGCTAGTAATATGAATGGGTTTCAGGAAGCTGCAAAAGAAGCCATGGGAAAAATGACCCCAGAGCAAATGGACGAAATCCGTAAAACAGTTGAATCCATGAGCGATGAAGAAAAAAAGAATATAATGAAAATGTTTTCCCAACGATTTGATCCTTCCAAATAATAATTAGAGAATCCATCAGCGAGGAAATTAGTGATTATTTTTTCTAAAGACATTGGTCAAAGAGACCATATTCATGCATTGGAAAACAACCTTCCAGATTTAAAAGATTATATGAATTACCAAAGAAAATTATTTCCTTACACCATAGTTAGGGCAGGCCTAGATCTTGCGTATAAAGAGGTCGATGATATCCTAAACTTTATTGATAACGATTATAGGCCCCCTTCTGAGAGCAATCGGCAGGAATATCCAGCAGATGTGAATCACTGGTATCATCAAAGGTTTCCCTGGTCTTCAGCATTTTTAAAAATGGAGGATATGCATTTCACATTGGTGACTCTTGTGAAGGCGATGGACTCCTTCCGTACCTATGAGACTGCTAACTGTTATCATTGGACGATTTTATATGATTCGGTGCATAATATAATCCAAGTTTACAATAACCTGATTCGCGAAAAACCTGATCAATCGAGAGATATACATTTGAGTAGTGAGGGGGAAGTTGATTTCGATGATTTCATAAATAACTATTGGTTGAATCTTGATTTTATGATTTTTTCGCAAGCCGATTTTCCACATGCCCGGCATATGGAAAGAAAAGAATCTATTGAAGAAGCGATCAAGGAAGGTATGGCAGAAGGGAAAGAACCACTGAATGCATTGGATAATTTAGGGCCAAAACTAGAACTCGATGAGGCTACGTTGAAATTATTAAGGCGTGACCCGGTAGAAACTCGCCTCCTAGAGTTAACCAGCCAGACTGAAAACGGAAAACAATATGAAGACCTCTATCAAAAGAAGTTAGAAATCCCAAAGTACGGAAATGTTGCAGTTATTGATGCTGATTATTTAGCCAATCACAAATTCTCTCTAAATAAAAATCAGGGTAAGAAGCTTAAAGATTCCGCTTGACTCAAACTGAACAGGGGTTTTGGCGGCTTGGAAACTTTACGCGTAGATTGGTAGGATGCTTTTTCTTTACCTGAAATATCTGCAAAATCAGCTAATGTTTTGTCAGGAGATTTTTTAAAAGGAACCTTGGCAATCTGTTCTTTATTAAACGTTTTTTTAGGTCGTTTTGAAAGGATTCTTTTTTCGGACCTTTTTCTCTTAGCGATTTGCTTGTTTTCGACCCCTGTACCTTCCCAAACATTTTCAAGTTTTTCCAACCCATCAAAGTAAGTAGCCGTCCCTTCACCAACTTCTACTAAAGAATTTGCTTCGCTGAACAAATCTAGAGAAGGAAGTTCGGGATTGTGATGCCGAGCCCGGTCAACAGGTAAAAATGTAGGCTTAATGTTTTCATAAATAGTAAAAAACTGTAGGGTTCTTTCATTAGAAAGTGTTTTCAGAGATTTATTTATTCCAGGAATTACTAGGGCTCCTGTGTCTCTTCGAGTAAATGATATAGATCCTTGTGATGCGGTGATATTTTGTTGGTTAGTGGCAGTTTTAGTAAAGAAAACTTTGATATCCCCGGTTCCAGCATGATTGATTTTGAATATATCAATTTGATTTAGTTCAAAAATATTTATATCCCCTGATGTGGAATTGTCGATATCAACAGATACAAGGTTTGTTTCAATCGCGTTAGCGGTTGTTCCAAAACCTGTAACCAGGTCGGCTACTAGGCGACCGTTTGTTATGATATCTAAAGAGTTTGTATCCGCATCTCGAATTCCACCATTCGAAGAAGTTAGAGTAATCGATGAAGTTGAAGAATTTCTGGTGGTAATTAAACCTAGAGTAATGTCTTCATCTGCAGATAGGGCTATAGTATTTGAACCTGCATCGAAAATAGTTCCTTCATCCATGGTTACGGCACCACCTGAGCCGTTGTTGTCTGAATCATTATCGGCGGTGAGGATTATATTTCCGGAGATGGTGGTAATATCCCCATCCTTAGTAAGGGTTACATCATTGTCAGCTTGAAGGGTTGTGCTGCCGCCAGTTTGAAGGGCCCCGCTTAAATTGAGAGAACTGTCACCACCTGCCGTAGCTAAAAGATCTCCTCCTATTGTCGAGGCACCCAATATGAAATTATTATTACTAGTCAAAGTCGCATTACTGGCTCCGAGTGTGTTCAGGCTGATCGCGTCAGTGAACGAATTTAATGGATTATCTATTGAGATTGATTGGCCCGAAACCGTGGTTGTGAAATTGGAAGTTCCTGCTACCGTTAGTGTACCGGTATCTGTAATTGCTCCGGCTGAATTTACATTCAATGACCCTGTTGTTGTAAAGTCGACACCAAAATCGACACCACCAGTTCCTGCATTGATAGTTACATTTCCCAGTCCTGTTGACCCTCCTGTGGTGAAATTAACAGCACTTCCTGTTCCGGTTGCATTTAACGTTAATGGAGTGCTAGAAGAAGTCAAACCCGCTACTGAAATTGTGCCATTGTCATTATTTCCTACAATTATATTGGCAGCAGTTATCAAACCAAGCTCAGTGTTGGATAATGAAAAATTACCTGCTCCTGAACCTAACCCAATGGTTCTACCCGTTTTTGCAGCGAGAAATGTTGTGTCTGCTGTTCCCGATGAAATCGAACTACTTGCACCCAAAGCCACATCATTAGCGGTTATCGATAATGAATTGTTGGTGGTGCTCAATAATTGACTTGCTGCAAGAGTAAAATCACCGCCGATATTGATTCCGGCATCCGTATCAGAATCAAAACTCGTGGTGCCTTGAGTGGTGACGCCTGAAGAAAGTGTTATGCCGTTACTGGCATTCACTGCCAGGCCTTTAAAGTTAGAAGTGCCGGTATTAAAAGTTATAGAACGACCTGATGAATTGGTGGCGTTTAAAGTTACATCAGCTATGGACGTTGTTATTCCCTCTACAGTGATATTTCCATTGGTGCTATCCCCTATAATAAGGCTACCTGCCGAAATTTTAGCAAAATCCGTGGAGGTGATGCTCAACCCAAAACTCCCGGAACACACAGCACCACATAACCCCATAGTTGTTCCAGCAGCGGAAGTTAGAATAGTTGTTGAAGCGGTTCCGCTACTTAATGTTGTTCCGCCAATTGTGAGTCCACTTGATTTAATTGTAATGGGTCCTGATGCAGTAAAATTATCATTTAGGTTTAGGGCTCCTGCAGCCGTGAGGGCTAAGGCGCCTGGTGCGGTTACTCCACCGTTGGTTGCATCCAATGTAATGGTTCCACCCGAGGAAGTTAGTGATACCCCTGAAGCAAGAGCAATTCCATCGCTTGTTTCGCTAGAGTTGTTCGAGTCCCCATCTAGCGCTAGGTTTCCTGAAGAGTTGATACTGCTATCAATGACTAGCCCGTTCGTGGCTGCCAAAATCATTGAGCCCTGTCCGGTAATACTTCCACCACTCGCACCGATGGCCAGCTTTCCGGTTAGATTTAAAGAGGTTCCCGTTGCAGCAGTAATGTTGCCATTTATAAGATTAAGGTCACCGGTGATTAATGCCAGTTCACTATTACTGAGATTCATGCCTGAAAATCCAGATGCGAAACCTAAGCCTAGTGCTCCGTTGTTTGTAACACTAAGAGTTGTTGCGCTGGTGCCTGTATTAATTGATCCGGTTAAAATCAAATCACTAGCAGTAATGGAAAGTGCTTTATTATTAGTAGACAAAGCTCCAGAAATGGTTGTAGAGCCTGTTCCCGAATTTAGATTCACGGTTCCATTTGTTGAAATTGCAGAACCACCTAAAGTTATATTTGCTCCGGAGATATTCATTCCACTTGCGAGAGATAGAGAAGTGCCCCCTTGAAGAATAATATTTCCGGTTGCTGTTACTGTGCTGTTACTTAAGGTTAGACCGCCGTTGGCAGTCATAGTTAAATTTCCACTAGAGACCAGAGCGTTATCAAGGTTTATCGTTGAGCCACTGGAAGTAAGAACTAAGTTTCCGGCGGAGGAAGTATTACTTGCACTGAGCGTCAATGCCTCCGTTGCGCTCAAAGTAATACCATCATTTAATGTTAATACAGAAGAGTTTGCGTTGATATTTAAACTTCCCGATGACGTGGAAACCCCACCATTTAAGTTAATACCAGAATTTGCTGTCAAGGCAACTGCTCCAGCAGCATTTAAATTACCGGTCATGGTAATGCTGGTAGGTGCGGTCAAGGTCAAGTCCGCTGCAGCAACCATTCCTCCGGTAATAGCGCTTAAGACTATGGATGATGCGCTAGTTAAGGTGGCACCACTTGCAAAACTAATATTATCATTGGGATCGATGGAATCTATAGCGCTATCAGTATCACCGTTCAAGCTAAGAGCCCCTATTGTGGTAACAATATCAACATTGGCATCAAGAGTAATTCCATTTATTGCTTTCGCCTCAAGTGAAGAGAAGGAAGAATCAGCTTGAAAAATAATAGCACCCTTAGAACCTGAAACATGGGTATCAACATTCAAGGCAACGCCATCAGTAAAAGAGTTAAGAGTTACTCCATTAACAAAAATATCTCCGTTAAAGATTCCGCCAATTTTTCCACCAATACTCAGTTTTTTGCCACTGATGCGATTCAATTCAGATTGTTGTATGGACATATTGCAAAGATTAGCAAAATTAATACCACAGCCTGATAATGCGCTTCCCCCTAAAAATATTTTTGAATCTGATCTAATTGTTACATTTCCTGCACCACTGTTAAGATTGCCAACCAAATTTAAGGTTCTGCCGGTTAGTGAGATATTTCCCCCATTTGAAATCAAACTCCCAATGCCAAGATCCCCTCTTGCATCAAAAATTATGTCTCCACCCTGAGTGGAAATAGTATCTTCGCCTCCCTCAAATAGGATATCTCCCGTATAAGATTTAATATTTCCATCGACTTTTCTACGAATTGTTTTTTTTGTTGTTTTGAAGGTAACTGTATTGCCATTGCCTTGCTTCAAGCTTAGATTGTTGTCTGACAAGTTTTTGATTTTTATTTCTTCATCTGCTTGAAGGGTAATATTAGTGGTCGCACCGATAGCCTCGAGAGTACTTTCATATATGGTGGTGAAGGTGTTGGCACCACTAGCAGAAGTATTTCCTGAGCCATCTGAAACAGTAATGGTAGCGGGATCAAGCAGTAAAGTTCCTGTTTTTCCATTGACGGCAGAGGTATCTACCGAACCATCAAAAAACAGTTCTTCTTTTCCGGAGACTTCTACAAATCCGCCATTACCAAAATATTTTCCCCCACGACCTTTAACGATACCGTGGAAAAGCATTCTACGATCTGCCCAGAAGATGGTTTTTCCACCATCGCCATAACTCACTGCATCCGCAAATATTTGTGTGTTTGGGCCAATATAGGAGTCAATTGCTTTTGGAACGGTTCCACTGCCTTGATAATCACCACCAAACAATAATGTTCCTCCACCTGAATCGCCAGAGATATCTATGAACCCGGTTCCGTATAATCCCACTAGATTGCCTAATATATTTACTTGACCTCCGGTTTCTCCAGAATTATAGCCAGACGCGTCTATCATTCCTGAAACATTTACATGACCCTTATCTCCGCCCATCAATATTATTTTTCCATTTTTATTGATAACGGATCGAGCCTGAATCACGCCATCCATATTTATTACATGATCCACAATATCTTGGGCGGCATTGACATCGAGTCTTACTACACCACCATCGGCGAAAATGCGACCGCTATTTTTGACAAGTGAAGATAAAGTATCTCCATCAATTCCAGTTACCTGGTTCAATACTTTGCTGTCTAGCCCCAGATTTATAAGTTGGTCCCCATAAAGATCTAGAGTAAAAGTTTTACCCGAGGATAAACTTACTTTGCCAAGCCTTGCATTGATCACGCCTAAGTTTTGTACCCCGGGGGCCACTAATGCTACTAAACCCCCTTCTGCAGCTGTTATTGTCCCCTTATTGACTATGCTGTTTGAAAAACTGGAAGGAATATCAAATTTGTAATTATCGTTTAAAAAATTTGAATTAGTAATATTGCTTGTGGTTGCAATTAAGCCGCGTACATCTACCTGTGAATTTTTACCAAAGAAAATCCCATTGGGATTAACTACCCATAAATCGCCGTTGGATGACAGTTTTCCTAAAATGCTTGAAGGGTCATTTCCTGTTATCCTGTTTAAAGTCATCCCTCCTTGCGAAAGTTGGAAATCAACATGTTCATTAGAATCAATATTAAAGTTATCCCATTCTATGATTGCCTTTCTGGTGTCTTGGTAGATATTCATTTTTTTTGGAGAGACAGAATCAATAGTCAGCGTGCCAGACTGAACCGTAGGATCTTTGGGAAGCGCAAACACCACAGATGGGAAAATACCTATTAGATAGGTCAAAAATGAAACGACAAAAACGGCCCAATTGCCCGGTTTCGGCAAGGTTGAAAAGACCCTTTTAGAAGATGATTTTTTTGCGCAAAGAAAAGGTATCTTCCCTTGGGGAATAGTTTTCCCGAATGCAATCTGGTTCATTTTAAAAACGTTCATCTGCTTCCTTAAAAATTAGCCGACAAGCTAAAAAACATGCGTGTATCCTTATTACCTTGAGCCGCAACCTCACGGTTTAAAGGTTTATCCACTTCAAGATATCCAGATATATGGTCTGCCAAATCAAATCTGAAACCCAAGCCAATAGAACTTAGATCTTGTTTGTTGGAGCCGGTTGAAGTTTCACGCCGATTCCACACTGTCCCATAATCGAAAAAGGTGTAAGCCTGAATATCATTTATATATGCTTTGTTAATTTGAAAGGTTTTTTGAAGTTCAAGTTTAAAAGCGATGCCATGATCTCCCGTTACTTCTGAAGAATCAAAAGCTCTTCCGAATTGTGAGCCACCTAAACCAAACTCCTCAGAGGCTAATAATTTTTCAAAAGAGTACTGCCAAGATGCAGCGCCTAAGAGAGACCAGGAAGGGGCTAGTTGTTGCAACCTAAGAGCTTCTCCTGAAAACTTTGTAAAATTACTCCTGCCTTCAGGTCGTGAAAGTTTCGAAGACCCTGACTCACTAGCATCTAAAAACTCAAGTCCCTGGCTCCAGTTAAAACTTAACAGGTTAACACCACGATATTTATCAACGAAATCGTAAGAAAAACCTAAATTGGCGATACGCAGTTTGTCTTTAGAATCTACTTCGCCTAAAAATTCTGTCGTAGAATCTCTATGAGTGAAACCCAAATACGCATTAAGATTTTCCGATCTAGACCGAATGAAAGGATGTGTTGCTCTTAGTGTTATGGTTGCGCTATCACCTTTTACATCAAATGCCTCAAGGTTTTCACCCGGCTGAGAGTTGCTAAAAGCACCAGAAAAATAAATTTTTGTCCCCTCAGACGAAATCGGCATCTCATAGAACCCACTAAAAAACCTCAACTCTTCAGGGTTTTTTGTTACTACTCCTTGAATACCAACTCGCTCATAAAGTCCCAAAAAAGAATTTGTACTGGCATTGCCAGAAAACTGGATGGGCCCATTGAATTTTGAACCTCGGTTATTGACACCCACCCCAAAATCATATTTTTTATTTTCTAGAATTAAAGTTAGGTCAGTAGCTCCAACTTTCAACTCAGAAGGAGTTAAAACTGATTTAACCTTTAATCCGGGCAAATCATCCACAAGAAGTAGATAACGTTCTAAGTCTTTGGCGAGCAGAGGTTTAGATTTTAAAAGTTTCTTGCGATATCGATTGAGCAACTTTCTTGGTCCAGCCACATCTCCCTGAATATTAACTTTGTCTACGAAACCTTCTATAACATCGATACGAATAATGCCCTCTTCAATTTGTTGGGGTGGAACCACTGCTTTGCTTAAAATATAACCATCATTTCTGTACATATTCGTGATGGCCTGGGCGATCCTATAGATATGCCCTAGAGAAATATTTTTTTTCATATACTTTCTAAATAATTTTGAAAACCTGCGTTTGCTGTAAAGGGTTGATCCTTTAATAACCATTTTTTGCAGAGTAAATTTTACCTTCCACAACTCATCCGGAAACATGGGTTTGAGATTATCTTCTCTTACAGGTATTTTTTTAGCTTTTGGTTGAGCCTGTCTCTTGAAGCGTTCTTCAAACCGAGGGGGAAAGGCCTGTTTGTAAATTTGGTCACGTCCCTGCGGAGTGATCTGGGCAAAAGAGGGCAGGGCAAAGAAGTTCCAAAAGTAGAGGACGAGTGCCACTGCTATTGCTATACGGTTTTTCTTTTCAAAATTTGCTGTTACCAAATCCACCACCTTATAACTCTTAGCGGAAAATAAGCCTCTGGGTTGAGGTAAAATTCAGCTGTGGAAAACCCGTAAATAACCATTAAAAAAGGTCTAAATAATCAAGTAGGTTTTTTGCTTTAGGGCATTTTAATTAAAATAACTTCCAAAAATTCATAGTTTTAAAACCACTATTCACAGACAGTTTTTTAGGAAAAATTCAGAAGAAAAAATAAATTTTTTTAAAAAAATGTTTTAATTGAGATTAACCCTTTGTTTGCAAGTATTTTAGGCACATTTATTCCCTGATTTTAGAGCAAGGACTATGCCAAAGTTACTTTTACTGGCGGAATAAGATAAGTATTAATAAATAAAGGGTTTTTGTGGCCTACTCGAGAGGTTTAGCTAGTTTGTTTCAGTATAAAATTGGAAATAATTGCCAATGTCTGTCAACTTTTTGATAAATAGCAAAAATAGGGCTTATTTTGATTTTGGAATATTTGGTCACCTTAGAGCGATTAAAAAAGCTAAAACGCCTAAAAAGAGGTGGAGGCCCTCTAAGACTTTTGCACTATCGCAGCGTATATAATTTAATTTTTGTAAGCGAAAAAATCTGGAAAATTAAGATTGTTCTTTGATAGCTATTGAAATTGAAACTGAATATTTAACTTCCCTAAAACCCATTTAATATAAGGATGGTAATTAGTAAAAATCTTTATGCCACATCGATTAAATATTATTCTATTATTATTTCTTTTCTAGTTTATCCCATTAAGGGATAGAGATAAAAAATCAGTTTTTATAGTTATTGATTTACGATTAGGCGATTTTTGCAAATCTTTTCGTCTTATATTCCCATCATGAATTCTGTCTATGGTATTCTTCATTTTGAAAAATTTTTTTCAAACTAAACTTTTCCATTTTGTATGAATATCCCTAACCAACAAAGACTGCAAGGTACTGATGGCATACGTCGGGAAACCAGGCAATCTAATATTACTGAGTGTAAGGATTTAACACCGCAACAAGTATTTCTTGAAAAGGGTTGGATCAACGAGCAGTTTATGGAGTTATATTCTTATTCTCATATTAAAAATCTTGCAAAAGGAAGAAATACCAAAAATGTAGTCGTTGGGTGGGACCCAAGAGACCCATCAGGATTTTTTATTGATGCAGTTACAAAAGGAATTCGTAAAGCAGGTGCCAATGCTTTGGTGTTGGGGATTGTGCCAACACCTCTCGTACCTCTATTCATGCTGTATGAGAAAGCGGATTGTGGAATTATGATTACGGCATCGCATAACCCTAATGATCAGAACGGGATAAAACTATTTTCAAATTTTCACGGAATGAAGCCCTTACCATTGGATGATCTGCAATTGAGCAAATATGTGTTACGACAAAAATATTCTTCAATTAATAATAGCCCTCTTAAAGGAAAGCTTAAGGAATGTAGGAATAAAGCTCTTGAGCTTTTTAGAGGATTTACCTTGTCACCCGAAAATTCTTGGATTGATGATTCAATAAATTTTAAGAATGTGGTGTTGGTGATAGACCCTGCTAATGGCTCGCTTACAGGTATAGCTAAAAAGATTTTTGCGCAAGTGGGGTTTGAAAAAGTTTTCGAAGTGAATGGAAAATTAAATGGGGATGTAAACCTGTTTTCTGGAGTAGCCGACCTTGAAGGTCGAGATCGAATTACCGAAGACCAGATAAAGAGACCTACAGGTTTTTTTTGCCGTCACAAAGCCATTAAAAAAATTTTTGAAATGGGTAGAAAAAATAAGACATCTCTTTTAAAAGCAAAAATACGCGTTGTAGGTGCTATCTTCGATGCTGATGGAGATCGTTTTTTCATGCTGGAATACGACCCTTTTAAGGATTTACTTTGGGTGTTAAGTGGTGATGAGACAGCCATTTTACAGGCCCATTACCTCTCTACTCGGTTTCCTAAAGAGTATAAAAATTCTTTGTACATCAACACAGTCGAAAGCGATCTCAATGCCGCAATGGTCGCTAAAAAAATGGGATTGAAACCCCATTTAACTGCGGTAGGGGATAAATGGATTCTTTTAAAAATACTTTTAAAGCAGTTGGAAATAAAATCCAAAGAGCCAGAGTTATCTGAAAAAAAACGCCTTTTATTTAAAAGTGAAATGAAGAGACTTAAAAAAACAGGTGCTAAAAGTATTTCTTCACTACAAAAGTTGGAGAATATTTTAGCGAACAAAAAGGGTGCTAGGAAAAAAGATAAAAAACCAATTTTAGCCGTTGGCAGTGAAGAGACCGGGCATAATATTACAGAATCAAAATTCACTCAATCGGATGGGAAAATTGTCTCCATTTATTCGGGTAATGGAATCAAAAGTGCTTTGAACACTTTAGTCGCGACTCAGCATCTGGCTGATTCATCAAAAAATTATTACGCAAAAGTTAGTCGGCCTTTTAATCCTGGTTTTAAAGATACGCTTTATGTGTATTACATCCACCAAAATTTATTTTTTAAGGGGTCAACCGTCTGGCAAAGGGTCAAGCAAACTCTTATGCAGGAAGCTACCAAAAGAAACTATAGCACTGCAATCCGAAATTTTTCAGAAGACCCCGATATGTTATATATCTCAATATCAGCAGGAAAAGCAGGCATTTTTGTGAGAAACTCAGGTACCGAAGATAAGATCAGCATCAACCTTCGGGGTAGCAAATCGGATGCGTCCAACTTAAGGGAAATGGGACTAGAGGCTATAAAAATTCTTTTCACTAATTTGAAAAACCGTGATCATCATTTTTATAAACAGGAATTGTATGTCTTAAGCCAAATCGCCTCGCAGACCTTGAAGGAAAAAGATTTAAAAGTCGAAAAGCATTCCAAAACAAGACTTGTTAGTGAAATGCAGAAACAGGGAATTATTAAAACGGATACCATTGGTTTTCGATTGACCGCACTTGGCAAATGGTATGTAGAAAATTAATTATGAAAGATTTATCACTTTTTTTTTCAGATTTGGATAATGAATCCTATAAGATGATCTTTGCTGATGCAGATCGAGTTTGGGACCCTTTAAAAAATCTCGATTATATATTGCAATCTCTAATTCAAAGTATATTCAGTAAAATTGCTTACTCGACCAAATTGGAAGGTGTGTGTTTCGACCAGACTGGAAAGGGGATTTTCGTAAAGCAATGGATAAAGCTAGGTCAAGCGGTTTATCTACATGATCAGGATATTTTTATTGGGAAGGGTACCCGATTGGAACCTTCGGTAATCCTCAAAGGTCCGGCGGTGATTGGCGAGAACTGTGATATCCGTCAAGGAGCTTATGTTCGTGGAAATATATTTGCTGGGAAGGGTTGTGTCATTGGTCACGCAACAGAAGTTAAGAACAGCATATTAATGGATTACTGTGAGGCGGCTCATTTTAATTATATTGGCGACAGCATCGTGGGCCGCCATGTTAATATGGGTGCTGGATCTAGATTGGCCAATTTACAATTTCGTTCCGAAGATCAAAAGCTTAAAGGTTTCATTCCCCCGGTTCAACTTCCTCTGAAATCTGAAGAACTAAATACAGGTATGGAAAAACTTGGCGCTGTGGTGGGAGATTATGCTGAATTAGGATGCAATGCTGTTCTTTGTCCTGGATCATTGATGGGAAAAGGCGTATGGGTTTATCCCAATTTGATGGTGCCAAAAGGGTATTACCCACCTAACATGGTATTGGCCTCCAAAGACCGAAAACCACGTATCTTTGAAAAATAATTTTATGAGTTCCAACGACTCTTCTTCGGGAGAAAGGTCTAACCTAGATGCATTCTTTGAAATGTTTGATTGGGTAGATGAAGATATCTCTGAACTCAACGAGAAAGATGAAAATCAAGTGGGTGGCTATGAATGCCTTTTCATAGCCTTTAATAATTTAAGAAGTTATTGCAAGGAAATTGATTTAGATTTTAGCCAGATTGAAGATCAGTATTTAGCCTCTGTCAATC
>CAYYIR010000038.1:0-12672 GCA_964471995.1 uncultured Nitrospina sp.
CCTGTGTGTGACAAGCAGACGCACATATTTAGCGAAACAAATGGAGGACTAGATAAAGAGGTAGATATCATAACGCTTAGCACTAATACAATTGAAGAGCAGCATTTGTTCGCCAAAAAAGCCAAAATAAATAATTTGGTTTTCCTTTCCGATAACCCGAGTTTCCAATTTGGCAAAAAGACAGGATTGCTTATTGATGGGTTAGGTGTTTTGCGAAGAACGGTCATGGTTGTCGACCAAAATAATATAATTCAATATGTTGATTTTGTTCCCGGAGGAGGTCTTCCGAATATTAAAAAAGCTTTACAAACAGCAAGAGATTTATTGAACGTATCCAACCCTAAAGGCTAACCGTTGAATATTAGTTGAAAAGAAGGAGATTAAACATGTTTTATGAAGTAAGAGTATTGGATGCAAACTATCATTTAAAGAAGGTGGTACCAACTAAAGAGCTTAGTAGAAGGCACTGGGCGAGTTTTGAAAAATCTGAAGGCCAGAATGTTCTGCCACAGGTGAAAAAGAAAAAATTTCAAAATAATTAAAATTGTATTTGATTTTATCAATTTTAAAAGAATAGAAAGATATTTTATGAAGGTTCTGGTGGCAGGTGCTACAGGTTTTGTTGGAAGAAAAATTGTAAAAGAACTGAAAGACAAAGGGCATGAAATTTTAGTTTTGACAAGAGATGTTGATGCTGCAAGGTTTAGAGTTCCTGTCCATTGCGAAATTCATGCTTGGGATCCCATTAGCAGATATCTATCCACAAGTGCCTTAAGAGGAGTTGGTGCCGTTATTAATTTAGCAGGCGCAAATATTGCTGATGGTCGATGGTCCTCTGAGCGAAAACAGGAAATTACCCAGTCAAGGGTTTTGGCTACTCGGCGCTTGATAAAAGCCATGACTTATATGAATAAAAAACCTTTAGTTTTTATATCTGCCTCTGCTATTGGTTTTTATGGAAACCGATCAGATGAAATTCTTCACGAAGGCGAATGTAGAGGACATGGCTTTCTGTCTGATGTTTGTCAAAGTTGGGAAGACGAAGCTTTAAAGGCACAAGAACTTGGAATAAGGACAGTTATATATAGAATCGGCATGGTTCTTGGGCATGATGGTGGGGCTCTAAGTAAGATGCTGCCTGCATTTAAACTGGGAGGTGGTGGTAGGTTGGGGGATGGTTCTCAATGGATGAGTTGGATACACATTGACGACCTTTCAGATATGCTGATCCATGCAATCGATGAATTGTCTGTAAATGGTATATACAATGCGGTAAGCCCTAACCCGGTTATTAACAGGGAGTTTACAAAGGTATTTGGAAAAATTTTAAAACGACCTACAATGTTCCCAGTGCCTAATTTTGTGCTAAAGATTGCTTTAGGAGAACTTTCAGCTCTACTTCTTGGAAGCCAGATGGTAATAGCTCAAAAAATTATAGATACCGGGTTCAAATTTAAATATTCTCAACTTGAAGAGGCTTTGCGGGAAGTTTGTGAGCATTCCTACCATGAGATCAATATTGAACAGTGGGTGCCGCAACCAGTGAATAAGACTTTTTCCTTTTTTAAAGAAGCAAAAAATTTAGAAAAAATAACTCCAAAGTTTTTAAAATTCAAGATTCTTAAACAATCAACTCCCGAAATACAAGAAGGAACGAAAATCAACTATAGACTTTCGCTGCACGGTTTATCTATAGGTTGGCAATCAATGATCACGGATTGGAAACCAGATAAAAAGTTTTCTGATATCCAATTAAAGGGCCCTTATAACCATTGGTACCATACTCATGAATTTGAAGAAAAAAATGGTGGGACTTTAATAAAAGATAGAGTTCTTTACAGGGTTCCATTTGGAATTCCTGGGGATTTGGTTGCTGGCAAATTTATAAAAAAAGATTTGGAGACTATATTTAATTACCGATACAAAATTATTGAAAATTTGCTAGCATGATAACTTCTCTGAATAAAAGAATGTTGATTCTTTAGGAATCAATAAAAATATTTAGAGAAAAACCAAATATTTTTTACGCACTTTCATCGTATATCCTTATACCAATTTGCTTGAGGAAACTATGAGTAATTTACAAACTTTTGATGTTACGGGAATTTTTTTATTGGCTTTGATAATAGGAGGAATGTTCTTTTTTGCTGCTATAATGACACCATTAGTGTTTACAAAACTTCCTCCAGAAATTTCAGGACCATTTATTAGAGAGGCATTTCCTGTTTACAGTCAGGTTATGGCTGGAATGACACTTGCTGCGGTTTTATTCTTGTGGAGTTTTTCTGAAAGAGTTTATTTAATTTCCGTTTTTATACTATTTGTTTTGGCTTGGTTGTGGTTGATGCCATTAATAAATCGTTATCGAGATGACCAATTGAAAGGAAATGAAAAGGCTGGAAAAACCTTCAACTTTTTACACCGACTAAGTGTAGTAGTAAATTTAGCGCAGATGGGGGCCATTGGGTTTGTGCTTTACAAGGTTGTTACCCACACATGATTTAAAATTTCTTTTTAGCTAATATTTTTTAATAAATATCGGATGAAGCTATGAAATTTAATTTTAAATCTCGTTCTTTTTTTAATCTACTACCTTTTTTTATAGCTGTATTTGTGTTTGGTGGTTGTCAGAGTATTCCAAAAAAAACTTCCCCAGAATTACAGGTAGTGCCCTATGTTGATATCGAGCGTTACTTGGGTAAATGGTATGAGATTGCTCTCTATCCAAATTGGTTTGAAAAAGGGTGTTTTCGTTCTACAGCATTTTATGAGAAATTAGAAAATGGTCAAATAAAAGTGACAAATAGATGTCGAATGTACGCCTCGGACGGAGAATTAAATGAAGCTATTGGTAAAGCCAGTATTGTTGACAAAAGAACCAACGCTAAATTAAAGGTTCAGTTTTTTTGGCCATTCAAGGGGGATTACTGGATCATCGATTTAGACAAAAACTATCAGTATGCCGTAGTAAGTGAACCCGCTAGACAGTACTTATGGATATTAAGTCGGTCACCAAACATAGACAATCAGACACTGGAAAAATTAAAAAATAAAATCCGTGATAAGGGTTTTGAACTTAGTTACTTAAAAAAGACTTTACAGTAGAATTAGAAACTTAACATGAATTAAAGACAAGTAAATATATCAAAAACATTTTATAAAAGATCATTCCATAACGCCTCTTCTCGTAATAAGATAAAACTTATCCACTCCTAATTTTTAAACTTAGATTAACAGGAAAAGTTTAAAAAATTTTCGGCTCAAACAGTTTTATAAATAATTCTCGACAAGTGTTTAAAGTTGTGTATATATGCGGTGTATTCTCGCAAATTTAACTTGAGATCCTTCCAATTTAATAATAAGAAGCTGTTTGATTAAGCGGTTTTTTTGCAAGTATTATAAAAATCTTTACGGAGTCAAAAAATGCCAACAGATATTAAGCCATTAGACCTTAATCAATTTATGGAAGGTCTTAAAAAAAGAAACCCCGGAGAAAAAGAATTTCATCAGGCAGTTGAAGAAGTTGCCGCCTGCGTTATTCCTTATATAAATGAAAACCCCAAATATATAGAGAACCAAATTCTCGAGAGAATGACTGAGCCGGACAGGACAATTATTTTCAGAGTATGTTGGCAAGATGATCATGGAAATATACGCACTAACCGGGGTTATCGAGTGCAGTTCAATAACTCCATTGGCCCTTATAAGGGGGGTCTCCGTTTTCATCCTTCAGTAAACCTAGGTATTCTCAAATTTCTAGGTTTTGAGCAAACATTCAAAAATAGTCTAACGACTCTACCGATGGGTGCTGGTAAAGGTGGAGCAGACTTTAACCCAAAGGGAAAATCAGAACGAGAGATAATGCGTTTTTGTCAAGCTTTTATGACGGAACTATCAAAACATATTGGTGAGAACATAGACGTGCCTGCTGGAGATATTGGGGTTGGTGCCAGAGAAATCAGTTATATGTTTGGTCAATACAAGCGCCTGCAAAATGAGTTCACGGGAACTCTCACCGGGAAAGCCCTTGAGTTTGGTGGAAGCCTAATACGAAAGGAAGCAACTGGTTATGGTTGTGCTTATTTTATGGAAGAAATGCTAAAGCATACTGGTGATTCGATTAAAGGAAAGAGTTGTATCGTTTCTGGATCTGGGAACGTCGCTCAGTTTTGTGCTCAGAAGATAATGCATTTAGGGGGGAAGGTTTTAACTTTGTCAGACTCCTCTGGTTTCATCCATGACCCCGATGGTTTGAATGAAGAAAAATTGGAGTACGTTATTGATTTAAAAACGAATCGTCGAGGAAGGATTTCTGAGTACGCTGAAAAATATAAAGTCGACTTTAATGAAGGTAAAAGACCTTGGATGGTGAAAGCAGATTTGGCATTTCCCTGTGCGACTCAAAATGAACTCGAGTTATCCGATGCGAAAGACCTTATTAAGAATGGATGTAAGGGTGTGGCTGAAGGTGCTAACATGCCAACAACTATAGAGGCAATGGAAGCATTGTTAGAAGCCAATATCATGTTTTCTCCAGGAAAGGCCTCTAATGCAGGGGGAGTTGCTGTTTCTGGCCTGGAAATGACCCAAAACAGTATTCGTTTGTCATGGCAAAGAGAAGAGTTGGATGAACGGTTAAAAACTATTATGCGTGATATCCACCAACAGTGTGTTGAGTTTGGAACTGAAAATAATCGCGTGGATTATGTTAAAGGGGCAAACATTGCTGGATTTGTTAAAGTAGCCGAAGCCATGGTTGCCTATGGGGTTATTTAATATATATTCATTAAAGGTACTTGGTAAATTTCCCCCTTTTTTTGTAAATGTTACATTTTAGTAAGTAGTTATTAAGGAAAAAGCATTGATTTTCTAAGATTTTGCTTATCGGGGAGATGGATATGGCAGAACATTTTAAGATTGCAATAATTGGTGCTGGTCCAGGTGGAATTAGTGCGAGTGTCAATGCAGCCAAGCACAACCTAAATCATGTTCTATTTGAAAAGGCCGAAATAGGAAATACGATCTATCAATACCAGTTGCGCAAGCATGTTATGGCCGAACCAAACAAACTTCCGCTAGTTGGCGATGTAGGTTTTCAAG
This sequence comes from uncultured Nitrospina sp., assembly GCA_964471995.1. Lineage (GTDB taxonomy): Bacteria > Nitrospinota > Nitrospinia > Nitrospinales > VA-1 > UBA8687. The sequence continues at coordinate 5,101 of CAYYIR010000038.1, forward strand.
CAGGGAGTAGGGAAGAAATTCTTGAGGTCTGGAATCAAGCCATCGAGAATAATAAGGTTGAAGTTAAGCGACCAGCAGAAGTTTCGAAAATTGAAAAAAATGTTGAAGGGTTCAAGGTGTTTTTTGGTGAAGACCATTGCACTTGCGATTCGGTTGTTCTAAGCATGGGCGCAATGGGTTCTCCCAGAAAAATGGAAGTGCCGGGAGAAGATCTCCCGCATGTCGCCTATCGCCTAGGCGATCCTGATGCATTTGAGGATATGGATATTATAGTTGTGGGAGCAGGGGATGCTGCCATAGAAAATGTCCTCGGTTTGGCAGAAAAAAATCGTGTATCCATTGTCAATCGTAAATTAGAATTCGCCCGAGCTAAAGATGCTAACTGCGCCTTAATCGAGGAAGCTATAGAGTCAGGGAAGGTACGCTGCTTTTATGGTTCTACAGTAGCCAGAATCAATGCAGATAAAACAGTATTAAATACCCCTGATGGGGAGGTTGAGGTTCCCTGCCAACATCTTATTGCTCGATTAGGGAGTATTCCTCCGAGAAAATTTTTGGAAGCTTGTGGGATTAAGTTTTCCACACCCAACCCTGCAGAATCAGCCGTTGTGGACAGCCGATACGAGTCTCAAGTTCCGGGTCTTTACCTGGTTGGCTCTCTTATAGGATATCCATTAATTAAACAGGCTATCAACCAAGGCTATGAAGTAATCGAGCATATCCTTGGTAACAAGGTAGAGCCAGCCGACCAGGTTTTAATTGCAGAAAAACTTAGGGAGATGCCTGGCGAAACCAATGAAAACCTAGTGGTAATTCGTGACTCCCTTCCTCTGTTTAAAAATTTGAGTGAACCCCAGTTTAGAGAGTTAATTGCGGAGTCCACCCTTCATATTAAAAATGATGGTGATAATATTTTTATTCGCAATGACTATTCTAATACGCTTTACAGTATTGTAAGTGGGAAGGTCATGATCCAATTGGAGAACGACCAAAAATTTTATTTATCTTCATCAGATTTTTTTGGGGAAATGGGTCTAATATCTGGCCGCAGAAGAACCGCGAGTACCTTTGCAGTTGGGTCCACCGTTTTAATTGAAACGCCTCGTAAGCAAATACAAAAACTGATCAGTTCTGTAGAAGGTGTAAGTAAAACGATTGATGATACTTTCATGTTTCGGACCTTACAGAACTTCTTCCCCGGTGTGTCACCTGATAAGGTCAAAGTGCTTATCGAAGGGTCAAAAATCAATCGTTACAAAAAGGGTGAGATTATTTTTAAAGAGGGTGATGAAGGGGACTCATTTCATATTATACGTAAGGGTTCTGTTGCCGTATCAAAGCTCGTCGATGGAACCGATGTAACTCAAACCTATATTCCAGTTGGTAATTACTTAGGAGAAACTGCGCTCATTGGCTATGGTACGGATACGAACAGCTCCGACTTTAAGCCTCCTTTAAGAACCGCGACCATCAAAGCTGCGGTGGAATGTGAAACCAATGTTATCTATAGGGAAGAATTTCTGGCCTTCTTGGAAGAGAACCCTGAAGAAAAAGAAAAATTAATTAAGGTGGCTCAAAAATATCGAGCCGAAGAAAAACTGACTTCTAGCGAGGTTGGTTCAGACAGCGTTAAAGATTTTTTATTGGATAGGGGTTATTCCGATGCCGACAACGCTCTTATAATTGATTCCGATACATGTGTCGGTTGTGATAACTGTGAAAAAGCCTGTGCTGCAACCCATGACGGCCATAGCCGTCTAGACAGAAGGGGCGGCGAAAGTTATGCTTCTATTCAAGTTCCTACTTCTTGTAGACATTGCCTTAACCCTCTCTGTATGACAGATTGTCCCCCGGATGCCTTAAAGCGTTATGTGAATGGTGAGATTGTGATCGAGGACAATTGCATTGGCTGCGGCAATTGCGAAAAAAATTGTCCTTATAACGTAATCCAAATGGTTTATATGAAGCCCGATGCTGATTTTTTTAATGCGGGTAGCACCTCGTTTTGGTCGTCACTTTTTAAATCCAAGGAAGACGAAAAACCTTCTTTAGTTGCTGCAAAATGTGATATGTGCACAAAGTTACCAGGTGGGCCTGCGTGCGTCCGATCCTGCCCTACGGGAGCTGCGCAGCGTATCAGTAAATTGGAACTACAAGAGCTACTTGAAAACAGTTAAATCCAAAAATATGTTTGTTAAAGAAAATATAGTTAATTATTTAGATTTTCGCTGGTTTAAGGTCAACCTGGTTTTCTTTGGTTTTCTATTAGGATTTTACCTTTTTGATGATCCCTTGGCGGGCAGAGATGGGGCGACCTTTATAGGTTATACATACGGAGTCATAGCGACATTGGGTATCATACTGCTCATGTTTTTAGGGATCCGCAAGCGTGCCTACGCTTCCAACTTGGGAACTCTTAAGGGCTGGGTATCTGCGCATATCTGGATAGGGTTGTTTTTAGTTCTGATTGTTCCTTTGCACAGCGGATTTCAGTTTGGAATGAATGTGCATAGTTTGGCCTATGGGTTGATGTTAGCCACTATACTCAGTGGCGTGTGGGGAACTTATTATTACCTACAATATCCTTCTGAGATTCTTTCTAATCGAGGGGGCGATTCCGCAAAAGATCTTTTAAAAAATATTCGAACAATCGAGTCAGATTTACAACAATTAGAAAAGGGAAGAAGCAATCAGTTTTTAAATTTAATTTCATCTATCAATCCACCTATAGAAACCAAGCTCAGGCAAGTTGCTTTTGCCAGCAAAAGACCCCAGCTCATTTCAAATCAAAAAATTCAAATACTAATTCTTGAACTCTCAACAGAAGAGCAGGAGATTTATCTGAAAGCTTTGGGCAAGGGTAAAGAAAAGATAAGGCTGATGAATCAATTTTATGATGAGATGGGCGCGCATTATCGGCTCAAAGTATGGTTGTTTTTTCATCTCCCCTTATCGTTTGGCTTGCTGATTACTTTGGGGATTCATATTTTTTCTGTTTTCTATTATCTGTAGGGCAATTAAATGCGCATCCAATACGTTATTAAAAATGTCAATTTGAAGGGTGTCACAGAAAGCTCAGTGAAGGAGCTCGAAAAAGCTGTGATCCTTATAGGCCGTGGTAGCGCATCTGACATTCTTTTGCGTGAAAATACAGTTGCATTTTTGCATGCACGCATATCTCAAAAGGAAGAGAAATTATTTATTGAAAAGGCTGAATCAGATAAGGGTGCTATTGCCGTTAACGATCGGATTGTCCAGCAATGCTTGTTGGAAAATGGGGATCAGATAGTTATTGGCGATACGACCTTGACTGTCTCTTATAAAGGTGATGTTAAGCAGCTTATAGAAGTCCGCAAGGAGTTGTCTAAGGAGGAAGAAGAGCTGTGGCTAGTAAAAGTCTTAGATAGTTTGGACCTCACTAAACGTTTTTCTGGACGTTCGATAAAATTATTCATAGTTGCTACCATTTTTCCACTGGCTTTATTTTTTTTAGCGGGGCCACTTATGGGCTACTTTGAAGGTTCGTGGAGTAGTGGTCCAATATCCAATTCCCACAAGTTTATAGAAACAGATTGCAAATCTTGTCATACTAAAGTTTTTGCAAAGGTGCCTGATACAGCCTGCTCCCAATGTCATAAAATGGGAGAACATTCGGTAGCCTTAACTAAAAACATTGTTCAGAATCTTCCCTTTGAAAACCGCTGCGGCACTTGCCATAATGAGCATGATGAGCAGGGAAAACTAATTTTAACTAAACCTGTTCTTTGCTCTAATTGCCACGGAGTTATTAAGGATATCCACCCCAAAGCTACTACATCGTCCATAGAAGCGTTTGATAAAACGCATCCTAATTTTTCTTTTTTAAATAACGCCAAAACTGACAATTCTAAGCTTAAGCTTAATCATCAATATCACTTAACCTCGATAGAAGTAGATGATCTAAAGATTGAAGGAGGAAAACGATTGATGGGTTGCCAAGATTGTCATGTTTTGGATCCTTTATCCTTAAAAGAAGGTACTTTCAAGGAAATCACCTTCGATGAATTTTGTGCTGGTTGTCATAAGCTAAGTGTGGGATCTGCTGCTGCAATGCTTAACGTGCCACATGAAAAAACCCAGCTAGTGCGTACTTTTTTAAATTCTCCTACCGACTTTTTATACGATCATGTCAAAAATAATCCTACTTTGATAAGCAGCGGTTCGAAGCCACCTACAAAGAAAAAAGGTAAGAGGAGTAGGAGGGGCAGGAGAGGGAAAAAATCGAAACCGAAACCAAAAACGCAATCGGAATGGGTAAAGAAGCAATATAAGTTGATAGACCGTATAGGCGGGTTAACCACGCTGGAAAACAAAGTTTTCTTCTCCGCTAAGGGAGGGTGTATTGAGTGTCACTTTCTTGATGTAGAACCCGCAGCCGGTGTGAGTGGGAGCGCTTCATTGGCTGCGTTCAGCCTTTGGGACCACAGGATTAGATTATGGGATATGTTGAAAAAGGAAGAGAAAGGTTTCTTGCAGGGGCATGATGACGTAATTCATTCAGTTCAATTCAATTCCCAAGGAAATAATTTGCTTTCTGCTTCTAGGGATTTTTCTGCGAGAATCTGGAATCTTGAGGATAGTGAAGCACTACCTTTAGTTTTTAAAAAGCATACTGGATCTGTCAATGATGCTGTTTATTTTCCTTCAGAAGAAAAGATAATCACTGGAGCCGATGATGGGAAGGCCATTATTTGGGATGTTGGTAGTCAGAAACCCCTACTCACATTATCAGGGCATGATAAACCAATTAAAAAAGTTGAGATCAATAAGTCGGGAACAAGGGCACTGACCTTCGATGATAATGCAGGAGTAATTCTTTGGGACACTACCGAAGGCGCAAACTTGGCAAGCTTACAACCTAAAGGCTCTGAGGTTTTGGTTGTCCGATTTAGTTCTGATGGAAAACAAATTGTAGCAGGAACATCTAGTGGCTCGATAGTTTTTTGGAGTGCTGACAAAGGGGATGAGTTAAGGCAGTTCCCCGCGGGAGCTGGAGATCCATTAACAAGTCATGGTAAAGCTGTGACCCATTTAGAGCTTAGTAGTGATGGTTCGAAAATGATTTCTATGTCAGAAGATTTTTCAGCTAAAGTTTGGAACCTTGTAAAAGGAGAGGTGGTTTCCACCTTAAGGGTTTATAAGGAAGAAAAAGGAGAAAAGAAAATAACAAGGCAATTATTTTTATCGGCAAAGTTTAATAATGATGGCTCTCAGGTTGCTACAGGGTCCAGTGACAAGGTGGTCCGATTGTGGAAAACCGAAACAGCAGAAATGCTTAAGGAGCTTAAGGGGCATGAAAACCAAGTACCATTTCTGTTTTTTAGCAAGGAAGGGTCAAAGGTTGTTTCTGCAGCTTATAATAATGTAGCAATTATATGGGATTTAGAAAAGGAAGAGAAAAAAACATTAAGACACGGAGAACCTGTTTTAGTCGATGATCAGGAAGAAGCAAATAAAAACTATTTAAGGTTGCCTGAGACTTTGCCAACAAAAAGTCCGAGGGATTTTACCTTCAAAGGGGTCAATCATTTAAAACATGAGTTTTTGGAATGCAAAACTTGCCATGAAGCAATGGAAAAAAGTATTTCTACCCTAGATGTGTCATTGCCTCCCATTCAAACTTGTAAAAATTGTCATGAAAAAACTCAGGCTGCTTTGAATGAGTGTGTGTATTGTCATAGCTATCACCCTGGTAATGAACGTGGATATAATTCAGGTAAAATGGTAGTAAACCAAAAAGCCCCGCTTGGTTATGGCCTTTTAAAACAGTGATTTTATTTGAATGAAAGTATCCAATATTCTCCCCTATTAAAAATAGTTGATAATCGTTGATTTCTATGGATAAATGACCTCCGATTTCAAGTAATAAGCTGTTATATTCCTATAGACTAGAAACTAATATAATCAGTAATGTGTATAAATATATTTTTAAATTTGGTTTGGTAAGGAGATGAAACTCATGACTTCAAAATATTTCCGATTTGTAATAGGTGCTGGGCTTAGTTCCCTGGTTTTATTTTGTTTAAGCTCATTTTGCTTGGCTCAAGATATAACCATGGATGGGCGGACATTTCCCCCAAAAGTTGATTCTCCTTTGAAGTTTACTGGTGCTGGAAGCTGTAATCAGGCGAAATGTCATGGGCATAAAAGTAAACCAAGGGCCAACGAATATACAACCTGGGCCAAGGCCGAGGTTCATTCGGCAGGATATAGTGTTCTTTTTGAGGAAGACTCGCAAAAAATAGGAAAGGATTTTGGGCTTAAGGGAAAACCTGAAGAGAGTAAAGAATGTACTGTTTGCCATACTTTAAGCATTGAAGATAAGCCAGACTTAAAAGGCGAAAAGTACGATATCAATGAAGGTGTGACCTGTGAATTATGCCACGGCCCTGCAGAGCAATATTTAGAACCGCATGCCAAGCCCTATGAACCAAAAGGTGTGACAGGTGATGAGCTAACCGCGAAGAGAGCGGAACGCCATGAGCAGTCAGTAAAGCAAGGTATGTGGAATGCAAAGAATCCAAAGACTCGCCTTGAAACCTGCGTTTTTTGTCATTATCAAATAAATGGAAATATGGTCAAAGCAGGTCATCCTTCCTTGAAATTTGAAATGGGATACTTTCAGAAAACAATGCCGGTTCATTGGGAAGAAACCCCCGATAAAGGTGATGGTTTTCCTGCCAAAATGATGGCCGCAAGTCAGGCTATTTCTCTAAGAGAATCCCTTTTAAGCTTGAAAGGCGCGGCAAAAGCCAAGCTTGAGAAAGGTCTGCTTCAGGATGGTTTTAATCAGGCTCAGAGTCACGGAAATGTATTACGAGTTCTTTCGGGAATTGGTATTGCTGACAGTAAAGCGATTGAGGCAGGGTTAAATGATTTGTCCAAATCAATTGGGGATGCTGGGGCTCTGGCTTCCAAAGCAGAAAAGTTGGCTGGTCAGGCTGATAGTCTATTAAATAAAATGTTGCAGGCTAAGTATGATGCTGGACAAGTTGGTAAAATTGTTAAGGCTTTAGCCAGCGATAGTCATTTCACATCATCTCCTAGCAGAGAAGATGCTATACAGGCCTTCATGATTGTTGATGGCCTTTCCGTTGACCCAGATGAGCCAATGCTTGCCGCAATTGATGAGTTATATTTTGGTTTGTTTGCTGAAGAGAAGGGGCAGGAACCACCGGCTTATGATGCGAAAGCATTTGGTCAGAACTTGGCTACGGTAGCAACGCTGGTCAAATAAAAGAGGTGCTGATGTCGTTGAGAAAAATCTGTTTTTTTTTGATTTTCACTCTGGCATGTTTTCTTCCCCATTTGGTTCATGCAGAGAAGGCTGGGAAGATTTCAATCCAGCTTGAGAAATCCCTGCTTTCTGTTGATATTCAGGGAGCAAAACTATCTGAGGTAATCGACGAACTAAATAAAGTTGCCGGAGTAAATGTGCAACTTGATGATTTACCAAAAGAAGAGATCGTTAATTTAAAATTTGATGGTTTGCCTTTGGAAAAGGCAGTTCAGCAATTATTTCCAAATGCTATT
>CAYYIR010000039.1:0-6135 GCA_964471995.1 uncultured Nitrospina sp.
TTGCAGCCCTTTATAAAATTTTAATCGATTTAACGACCAATTGATTTTTCCTAAAAAAGAGTTTCGTGTCTGAAAGTGTAAGCGATCGGATTTTGTAGCAGGATAAGAATCGTTTCCACCAAATGACACTATAACAATATCATCCTTTTTTACCTTTACCCTTTCATCCAACATCAATCTCCCTTGATAAGAAGTAAAGCCCGGAGTGGAATAGTTTTTAACAGCAAGTTTTGAAAATTTAGAAGATTGTTTTAATTTTTCTTGAAGTTTCTGAGGATAAGAATCTTCAAAGTTTACACCCCACCCAAAACTACTTGAATCTCCCAAAATATGAAGAGTCCGGCCTTCTGTCTCAAGGTATTCATTCTCAGAGTATTCCAATGCGATACGACTCCCATTTGAATCCGAAGTGATTGTCCAAGAGGAAAGATTATCTATAAATACAGTAGAGGAATAATTGGATACAGTAAGCTGCAGGTTGGGTTTCAGCAAATAACCATAACGCAAATCAGGTTCATACCCATAAGCATCTTCGTTTACGAAGTTCTGATCCACAATGAAATTCTGATACCTCGCCAATACCAGCGGGTCTAGTTCCTCCATCCAAGCAGGAATATCAAAATTTTTGTAAGAAAGGGTCGGTTGAAACCCAGACAACTGTAAAACAGTTTCTAAAGAACCAAAAAAAAGAAAAATTAAAAATGTAGAGAACAGGAGATGTTTGAATTTATTCTGGCCAGGATTTGGTAGCACAGCAAAAATTATAGTTAAGAATCTACTTTACCGTAATTATTCAGCAATAGAGAGTTACTTACAACAAACAAAGAACTTAAGGACATCGCAGCCGCTGCAAATACAGGTTCCAAAAGAATTCCATATGATGGATATAAAACACCCGCGGCAATCGGAATACCAAGTATATTATAAATAAAAGCCCAGAATAGGTTTTGTCGGATTTTAGACATTGTCGCTTTACTTAATTTAATGGAATCAACAACTGACTTAATATTTGAACCCACAAGAGTAATATCTGAAGCTTCCATAGCGATATCTGCACCACTACCTAAGGCAATGCCAATATCGGCTGCAACTAAAGCGGGAGCATCATTAATACCGTCTCCCACCATTGCAACACAAGAACCTGATTTTTTGAGTTTTTCGATTTCAGCCGCTTTTCCAGATGGTAAAACCTCAGAGATTACTCGCCCAATACCCAGTTGATCTGCTGTCGCCCTTGCTGTATTTGAATTATCCCCAGTAATCATGACAATTTCTAGGCCCATTTGTTTAAGATGATCAATCACCACTTTAGCATTTGCCCTCAAAGTATCTTTTGTGGCTATTAGGCCAACCACCTCATTTTCAACACAAAAAATCATAGTGGTTTTCCCTTTTTCCACTAGTTTTTTCAAGTGGCCTTCAACGGAAGTGATATCAATTTGTTTATCTATCATTAACCCTTTGTTTCCAAGTAATACCTTTTTATTATTTATATCACCTTCAACACCAAACCCAGGTAATGCATTAAAGTCACTTGGAGCATCAAGCTTAAGCCCTCTTCTATTGGCTTCATTTACAATGGCCAAGGCAAGAGGGTGTTCGGAACCTTTTTCCAAGGATCCCGCTATTGTAAGGACTTGATCATCGTTCCATTGAGTTCCGGGTACCAAAATAATATCCACCACTTCCGGTTTTCCTAAAGTCAATGTACCTGTTTTATCGAAAATAACAGTATCAAGATCATCCACACGCTCTAACGCTTCTCCCCCTTTTATCAAAATACCCATTTTCGCACCTTGACCTGTTCCCACCATAATCGCCGTTGGGGTCGCTAAACCTAAAGCACAGGGGCAAGCAATGATCAGCACAGAAATAAAAGCCATAAGTGCAAAAGCAAAAATAGAGGTTGGAATCTCAGCGATATCATTACCAAATACCCACCAAAAAATGAAAGAGGTGAAAGCAATGCCTATTATTAATGGCACAAAAATTCCTGCAATTTTATCTACCAGGTTTTGTACCGGTGCTTTTGATCCTTGTGCATTTTCCACCAGTTTAATTATTTGTGCTAAGGCGGTATCTTGCACTAAACTCGTTACTTTCATTTTAAAAAATCCGGTTTTATTTATACTAGCACCATAAACATCATCTCCTATATTCTTTTCCACCGGAACACTTTCCCCGGTAATCATAGATTCATCAACCGATGAGTTGCCTTCATATAATCTTCCATCTACCGGAATCTGTTCTCCGGGGCGCACCAGAACACGATCCTCTAATACTAACTCTGAAATATGGACATCCTTCTCTTCATCCCCTCTTTCTACTTTTGCTGTTTTAGGTTGCAGTTGCATTAGTTTTCTGACCGCATTAGAAGCATTTATTTTTGCATGTGACTCCAACCATCGTCCTAACAAAACTAGAGTAATAATCATGGCTGATGTGTCAAAATAAACCACCATTTTTTCTACAGTTTGGTCAAAAAAATAGGGAAAGAACGTGACAACGGTACTGTATAAATAGGCGGATGAAGTTCCAACCGCAATCAGAGTGTTCATATCTGCGTATCCGTGTTTAATACCCTTCCACGCACCAAGGTAAAACTGTTTTCCACAGTAAAACTGCACTGGAGTGGCTAAGGAAAACAAAATAATATTTAAATGGAAGGGAAGAGAAAATTCGTTTTCCTTAATTCCAATAAACAGCACCAAAATACTGACCATACTACTAAAAACTAATTTCATTTTTAAAGTAGCTTGATCTTTTATTTTTCGATTTTCTTCATCGGGACGATAATCATGATTTGCGGCAAACAATTGATACCCAGTATTGTCCAAAGATTCTTTTAAATCATCAAAACTAATTATGGACGGAAAATATTCAATAGTTGCCTGCTCTGTCGCCAAATTGACTTTGATTTCCGAAACCCCAGCAAGAGAAGAAATACTTTTTTCAACTCTGGAAACACAAGAACCACAAGACATACCTTCTACCAGAAAAGATTGTCGAGTAGTGGGTACTTCAAAACCAAGTTTTTGAATCTCTTTTGGAAATCGTTCTGCGGTTATTTTTAAAGGATCAAATTCTACCGTTGCCGTTTCATTGGCAAAATTTACTTTTGCAAAATAAACGCCGTCTAATCCACCGATTTTTTTTTCAATTCGTGAAGAACAACTGGCACAACTCATTCCCCTAACCGTCATAATCACTTTGTCATTTTTTTCTAAAATAAAGTCTCGCATCGCTTTATACTCAGGAGTTTTTAATATTAATAGAACCTTTTAGATTAAACACAAGGTATTAATGAAATAATAAGGTGGGATTTAAATATACTACTTTTGTTTACTAATAAGGGTTTTGAGGGTAAGAACTCCATAACCTATTAAAAAAAAAGCTATTAGGCCACTCGAAAATGAATTCTGGCCGACGGCACTAGTGAAAACAAAAATTCCCATACCGCTTAAAAGTAGTCCTAGAAAAAAATAAGCGGCAGTTCTATAAAAAGGCGTTTTTGATTCATGTTTTTCTATTTCGCCCTGCTTTTGTTTGAGCTGCCAACGCCATCTAAGAATATAGTAAGTTTGCCGAACCCAGTTTAGTAGTCCTTTATCTTCAATCAGGCTAGTGCGACAATACATACAGTTGCTATCTGTATTGCGGTTGGGGAAACCACAATTAAGACATAGCTTTGAGTCCTGGTTTTCGCTTAGAGTTATCGGATCTTTTTTAGAATCACCCATTTATAGCTCCAAATTTACCTAATTTATCGGCTACCAATGTGCATAAGTTTAAAAAACCTTTATTATTGTATTAAGAATCCAAGATTCTATTACTTATACACAAAACTGTCAATTTCCATTGGCTCACGGATGGCGCTAATAGTTTTTTAAAGTGGTGTTCCAATTTCCCGATTGCCTTGGCATATTGATTTCTCTATAATCCCATTTTCAAAAATTTAGCCAACAGCAATGAAAATCATAATTTTATTAACTTTGTCTATAGTTTCAACTTTGCCAGCTTACGGGGAAAAACCAGAGCTGGTGGCCATGGTATTAATCGAGGAAGGAGTTTTTCAAATGGGAAGCAAAAAATCCATGCTTGAGTTGAAGCCACATGATCTATTTAATACAGATCGACATACACTGGGCCCTGAAAATCCCGCTCACGAAGTCTATCTCGATAGTTTTTATATAGATATATACGAAGTCACAAATGCTGCTTATGCTAAATTCATCAAGGAAACAGGATCTAAAAATCCAAAGGGTTGGAATAATCCAGATTTTAATAAACAGCAACAACCAGTCGTGGGAATAAATTGGAAAGAAGCCGTCAGGTTTTGTAAATGGCAAGGAAAAAGTTTGCCAACAGAAGCTGAGTGGGAAAAAGCGGCTCGAGGAAAACGTCCAGTAAAATATCCTTGGGGTAACACACCTCCTCATTCCAATAACCTCAACTATAATAATGAAATAAAAAAAACTACAGAGGTGGGTTCATTCGAAAACGGTAAGTCAGACTATGGAGTGTATGACCTTTCTGGTAATGTGTACGAATGGGTAAGCGATTGGCATTTTCCTGAATACTATCTCTTTTCTCCGAAGAAAAATCCCAAGGGGCCCAAGAAAGGTCAGTATAAAGTTATTCGCGGAGGTAGTTGGAGAAACAACGCTGAAGACGTTAACCTTGTATACCGCAATGCCACCACTCCTAGAAACCGTTCTTTCGCTATCGGCTTTCGATGCGCCAAATCTTCAAACTAGCGCTGTAGTTGTTTGATTTTATCTAATAGGATATTGGCAATTTCTTTTTTTGTCATTCGGGGCAGATTTTCTATTTTTTCATGAGAGTCAATCAAGCAAACCTGATTCATATCGGACTGAAACCCGATACCCGGTGCACTAATATCGTTAGCCACAATCAAGTCAAGTTTCTTCTTTTTTAACTTTTCCAGCGCACTTTGTATCAAGTTCTGTGTTTCTGCTGCAAATCCAACCACAAACTGCTTGTTTTTAACTTTTGAAACTTCCATTAAAATATCTTTGGTGGATACAAGATTCAGGACCAAGCTATCTCCGCTACTCTTCTTAATTTTTTCCTTTTCTAGTGTTTCTGCCGTAAAATCTCCCACAGCGGCAGACATAACTAACACATCGCATTTAGGAAAATCCTTCTGAACTAAGCTGTTCATTTCGGCTGCAGTTTTACAAGACCTTAATTTAACACCAGGTGGAGGTTCAAGGTGTGTTGGACCACTAATCAAAATCACCTCAGCGCCTCGAAGTTTTGCCATATCAGCAATCGCATATCCCATTTTCCCTGAAGAGGGATTTGAAAGATACCTTACAGGATCCAACGGTTCATGAGTCGGACCCGCTGTCACAAGAATTCTCAATCCTTGTAAATCCTCAAGTTTCGCAAAATGTTTCTTTACCTTATTTAAAATGGTATCGAGGTTTGCCAGCCGACCTCGACCAGTGGTCCCGCAAGCCAACGTCCCCTCTTCTGGATCCACAAATTCTACACCTCGTGCTTTTAGTTTTTCTATATTTTCCTGAACTGCTAAATTCTCCCACATGTTGCTATTCATTGCAGGCGCAACCATTACAGGCCCTTTAAATGCCAAATAGAGACTACTTAGAGCATCATCTGCCAAACCATTTGCCATCTTACCTAATGTGGAAGCTGTGGCGGGTGCTACCAATAAGAGTTGAGCTTGTTCAGGAATACGGATGTGTTCCATATCAGCTGAGGTTTCAGAATTAAAAAGCTTGTGATAAACCTGGTTTCCAGATAGGACTTCGAAAGTCAAAGGGGTCACAAACTTTTCCGCATTAGCACTCATGGCAACCCAGACCTCACTGCCCTCTTTAATTATCATTCTTAATAATTCAATGGCCTTATAGGCCGATATACCTGCCGATACCGCTAAAACAATTTTTTTATTTCTCATTTGATTTTATTGTGGATTCAGTGCCTAGATTATAGTTATTAATTTCAATGCAATCAATGCTTTTGGAAGGCATTTCGCTCTAATTATTTTTGATCTCAAATTTTATAATGATTGGAAAACAATGTGTCTAGCGAAAATAGTTATCCTCTCCTAGTCTACTTATTAAAAAATAGGAATTTTTGAGGATT
>CAYYIR010000039.1:6235-12602 GCA_964471995.1 uncultured Nitrospina sp.
TTTGAGGATTATTCCCCCTTTTTAATTTAGAAGATTTTCAGCCCTAGCTCCAACCATTAAACATTGCAATAATAGCTCGATTATTATAAAAACTAAGCGCGGAGGGGAAGCGATTAATTTTCCGCAGCCCTTACAAATTTCAAAATTCAATAATTACCTTGAGTTTAAATTCAAAAAAAATCCTAATAGTCGATGACTCAAATGATCAACACCTGTCCTGGTATGAAGAACTTAAAAATGAAGGTTTTACGGTTTCTATTTTTAGTTCTCTTGAGGATGCAAAAAAGGGTGGGTACATACCGCAACTTGTAATAGTGAACTCAATATTAAATGGTGAAAGCAGCATCAAATTTATCGAACTACTTAAAAGCCAAAATATACCCACTATTATTTGTTCCGAATGGGGTAAAGATAAAATGAATTTTTCCATTTGGGCATCTGATTTAAAAGTCGTTAAATCTGGGGATTACAGAGATTTGAAGTTAACAATCCAAGAAACTTTAGGACAGCTTAAAGGGATTAGTAACCGATGACAAAATCTACCATTGAACCTAGATTCATTGCTGTTGAAGGTGCTATTGGAGCTGGGAAAACATCTCTAGTTAACCTTCTTGGTGAAAACTATGGGGCAAGACTAATATTAGAGGAAACCGAATCCAATCCATTTATATCTAAATTTTATGAAGATAAGGAAGCATATTCCTTTCAGACCCAAGTTTTTTTTTTACTAAGCCGTTACAACCAATATATGCAACTTGCACAAAGAGACCTTTTCAATTCAGTAGTGGTTATTGACTATTTATTCCAACGGGACAAAGTTTTCGCCCGACTCAACTTGGAAGATCATGAATATAATTTATACGAACAGATTTTTAGCCTGATTGATGCCAAGGCTCCAAAACCAGATCTAGTCATTTATTTGCAGGCCAGCACAGAAATATTGCAGGAAAGAGTCTCTAAGCGAGGACGAGATTACGAAGCGTTTATGGATCCAGACTACCTCGATTCAGTAAATAAAGCATTCAATAATTTCTTTTTTTATTATTCTGAGACACCGCTTTTGGTCATAAATACCAATGATATCGATTTTGTTGAGAAAAAATGTGACCTTGATGAGTTGATAAAAAAGATCAACAGCCATAAAATAGGCCGAGAATATTACAATCCGCTTGGATCCTGATGGACCGGGACGGAGAAAGCTTAGACCAAACAAATAGACGTTTAAAACAATAAGACCCTAAAGGCTTTAAGTTTTAGCTTACGTTTATAAGTCACCTTGCTTCTCTTTGGGCAATTGCCTGGGAGTATCGTTAATTTATTTTCGATCTCCTCCCTCCTGACTGACTCCCAGCCATAATAAAAAATAAAAATGAAGAATCAACCTATTACTGTCCCTGCTATTGCAAAACGAAAAATCGTAGGAAAAAAAATCACTGCATTGACTGCCTACGATTACAGTTTTGCAAAATTGCTGGATAGTACTCCAATCGATATCCTTTTGGTTGGCGACTCGCTAGGAATGGTCTCTCAGGGCCATATAAATACCCTCTCTGTGACCCTTGAAGATATTGTTTATCACACGCGATGTGTTAATCAGGGGGTACAAAGAGCATTAGTCGTCGCAGACATGCCTTTCATGTCTTACCAGGTTTCTGTAGAACAAGCCGTGACCAATGCTGGAGTTTTAATTCAGCAAGGTGGAGCAGCAGCCGTAAAGCTCGAAGGTGGTGGACGGATAATCAATCAGGTAAATGCCATTTTAAAGGCTGGAATCCCGGTTATGGGACATATTGGTTTAACTCCTCAATCAGTTCATCAGTTCGGTGGGTATAAAGTTCAAGGCAAAAATTTCCTCGATTCAAAACAAATCAAACAAGATGCAAAGGATTTGCAAAAAGCGGGGGTCTTCTCCTTGGTTTTGGAAGGAATACCAGAAGAACTGGCCAAAGAAATCACCGATGATCTCAAAATTCCCACTATAGGAATTGGTGCCGGATCAAAATGCGATGGGCAAATTCTTGTGATCCATGACCTTCTCGGGTTTAATCCTGACTTCGCGCCAAAATTTGTCAAACGTTACGCTCATTTATCAGATGTAATTCAAAATGCAGTCATTGATTTCATTAGCGAGGTTCAAAGTGAAAAATTTCCCAGTTCTGAACACACCTATAATTTAAAAAAAGGCCCCCTTAAACAGGTAAATAATGATCGTTGAATTTAAACAGCAAACTGTCGTAATTACTACAATTGACGAAATGAAAAAAGTTGCTGCCGCTTTGGATGGTCAAACCCTGGGCTTGATACCAACAATGGGATATTTGCATGAAGGTCATATGAGTTTGGTAAGGCAATCCATTAAAACCTGCGACTATACCGTAGTCAGCATCTTCCTCAACCCCCGACAATTTAGTCCGAATGAAGATCTAGATATTTATCCCCATGATATGCCAAGAGATTTAGAAAAGTTGGCATCTGCAGGAGTAAATGCGTTATTTCACCCAGAAAAAGAAACGATTTATCCCGAGGGATTCAAAACAAATATAGAGGTGGAGGCAATTACCGATCAATTATGTGGAAAAAGCAGACCTGATTTATTCAAGGGTGTGGCAACAATAATTGTCAAACTGTTTAATATCATTCGTCCACAACACGCCTTTTTCGGGGAAAAAGATTGGCAGCAACTTGCAGTTATAGAAGCTTTAACCAGAGATTTAAATATGGATGTACAAATTCATAGAGTTCCTCTAATGCGTGAGCCTGATGGATTGGCTATGAGTTCTCGAAATAACAATCTTTCACCTGAAGAAAGATTAAAAGCTCTATGTCTTTCAAAATCACTAAAATTTGCAAAACAAAAAATTAATGAGGGAGTTATTTCTTCAACCCAATTACGCCAGAGTATAAAAAATATTATTTCCGCTGAACCTGGTATACAAATTGATTATATTTCTATTTGTGATCCTATAAGTTTAAAAGAAAAATTCGAGGTGAAAGGCCGAACGCTGATCGCGCTGGCAGCAAAAATTGGGCCTACCCGACTTATCGATAATTGCATAGTAGAGGGCTAAAAATTGCAAAGAATAATGTTGAAATCCAAGCTACACAGAGCCTCCGTGACAGCTACTGAAATTGATTATGAAGGCAGTATCGCCATTGATGAGGATTTGCTGGAGCGCGTCGATATACAACCATATGAGCAGGTCCATATATACAATATCAATAGTGGTAGTCGCTTTATTACTTATGTAATAGCTGCTAAACGGGGTTCGGGTATATTTTCCATAAATGGAGCAGCTGCACGCCTAGCGCAGATAAATGATCGCATCATCGTTGCGGCTTATGGTAATATAGAGGTTGATAAAGAAAAATATCAGCCAAAAATATTACTCCTCGATGCATCAAACAAAGTGGTTGAGGACAATTAGTTCAAAATAGGAAATTTTAACCGGGCAATGTTTTTTTAATTGCTCCTAAAAACAAAAAGAGGTTAAGTTGGGAGAAATATTCAATTATTTGGCATTCGGGTTTATGTTATGGATGTGCATGGATTGCATTCAAAGACGTGAACATTTCGTCTGGATAATCATTATAATTCTGCTTCCGCCAATTGGAGCTGTAGCGTATTTTTTTGTAATCAAAAATAAGGCTGGAAGTGTAGCCACAAGTGGGGCAACGGGCGGAAACATTATTCCTTTTGGTAAATCCGAGAAAAAAGAAGTAGAGACCGATGAAACTCTACAATTAAAAGATTTAATAGGTAAATATCAAAAAGCCTATCACTACGAAAAACTCGGACAAGCTTATGTTGAACAAAAAAATTACGACTCCGCTATCGCCAATTTTGAAGAAGCTATCCAACGCGATCCTGAAATGCTTGAGGCTAGATACGGTCTTGCAAAATGTCTACATGGTTTACAGCGTTATGATGAAGCCGCTACCGCATTAGAAAAACTAACTGCTCTGGATAAAAAATATGACTATGGCAATGCCATTTTTGGACTAGCTGAATCCTATCGTTTAGCTGGAAATGATGAAAAGGCATTAGCCGCATATGGAGAAGTAATTAACTCGTTTCATTTCTTCAAAGCTTATTATCACTACGCAAGACTACTGGATAAAAATGGCAAAAAGCAGGAGGCTATAGACTACATGAAAAGCATTGTTGGTTCCTCAAAAGATCTGCCTGATTACAAACTGGAAAAAGAGCGCTTTTGGATCGATGAAGCCTATAAATATTTAAGGAAGAATGGCATTGAATTAGCATAGATATAAAAGCTGTTACCCTTAAATTATGACTATTCTCTCAAATAATTTAAAAGTAATCCGCAAAAATCTAAACTGCACACAAACATCCTTAGCTGAAGTCCTTGAAATAGGATTCAGAACCTATGTCCGCTATGAGGCAGGTGAAAGAGATGCCCCCATTTCAATCTTGATAAAACTGGCACGACTGGGGAATATTTCTCTAGACCGCCTGTTGACAACAAAAGTTTTTCCTGAAGATTTAAAAATTCCCGATCAAAATAATTTTCCAAACTCAAAAGCTCCCCTGGAAATTATTGGAGGTGGTTTAGAAGAAGGACGCTTAATGTTTAAAGGCTTATTAAACGATCACTTAATTAGTACCAATAAAGAAGAGCAAAAACTTCTTAAATTTTTTCGAGAAATGAGCCCCACCAATCGAAAAAAGTTTTTACAAGATACCGAATGGGCTTTTACGAATACCCACAAATCTGTTCGCTATCGCCAACCAAAAAAAATCTCCCGCAAAGAAGAAAAAGCCAAAACCGCTATCAAACTTAGAAATTTGGCGAAGTCTATTAATAAAATTACTGTCCGCGGCTAACCGACTAGTCAGGGAAGTTATTTGCCAAATCCCGTAATACGAAATATTGTTTAACATATCATTATTTTGACCGGATTTTTGAACTCATATAACCAGATTGGCTTTTACTAAACAAGAAGCAGGAAAGGGTTTCCTATTACAAGGACTAAATAGACCTGTTGGTTACAGGCCTGACAAACTATTTGCGGAGAAATTTTTTGAGGATATCGTCCATATCGAATAATAAGGATATGGGTCTTCCATGTGGGCAGGTAAAAGGCATACTCGTTTCCTCTAAATCGGAAATCAGTTTGCGGATCTGTTCAAGATTCAAAGGATGGTTCACCTTAATGGCGTTGCGGCAAGACATCATTATCAAAACATCTTGATATTTATCGTGCAAAATATCTTCATTATTTCCTTTTGGAAGAAGCTCGATGGTATCTCGAAGTATTTTTTCGTTATCAATATTTTTTAGAATAGCTGGAACAGAACGCAAAAGAAACTCGTTCTTACCAAAGGTTTCCAGTTCCAATCCCAACTGCTGTAATCGTTCAAGATGAGGAGTCAGTATTTCTGTCTCTGTAGCAGAAAGTTCAACCGTAAGTGGAAATAAAAGGTTTTGTACTTCGATTTTTCTTTCCTTTGCTGCTTCGCGAAACCTTTCATATAAAATTCGTTCATGCGCCACATGTTGATCTACAACTAACAACCCCTTTTTTCCCTGCATAATAATAAATGAGCTATCCAACTGACCCAGCGGTTCAAATTCAGAGTAAATAAGATTCGAAACTGGAATGGGCGGCTTATCGAAGCCTATAACCTGTTGGGGTGAAGAAGGCACTTGCTGTTCGAAACCAATTGAATAGTTCTTTCCTCTTAAAAACTCGGATATTTTTCCTTGCTCGAACGAACAAGTTTCATACTTTTTGCTCACTCCAGAAGGTATCTTTTGTTTAAAAACACGATTTTGGGAACTGGTATCTATTGGAATATCGTCATAAACAGGTTGAGTTTCTTCGACTGGTGTCTGTAAATTTTTCTCAAGGCCATCGCGGATGCTTCGTGATACAAACTGATGAACATCCTGCTGAAAAGCAAATCGCACTTCCGCTTTAGAGGGGTGAACATTCACATCCAATAACTTGGGATCCATGTTCAAAAATAAAAATAACGCCGGATGTTGACCTTTTGGCAATAAATGGCTATATCCTTGTTGTGTGGCATGAAGTATTACCTTATCACGGACGAATCGTCCATTGATGAAACAATATTGTGCGGACCGATTAGATCGACTATATACCGGATTTGAAACATAGCCTTGCAGCTTATAATCTGCGGAATCTGATGTGACCTGCACCAATGACTTGGCAAGGTCAGCTCCAAAAAGTTCTGCTATCCGGTAATGAATCTGATCCGTGGGCAGAGTTTGAATGACCTCCCTGCCATTATGATTAAGTTGAAAGTGAATGTTTGGATAGGCTAATGCATGTTGCGTGACTACCTGAGTAATATGTGAAAACTCGGTAGAGTCTCCTTTTA
>CAYYIR010000040.1:0-12550 GCA_964471995.1 uncultured Nitrospina sp.
GCTCCCGCCGCGTAGGTGCCAATCATGGAACCAAAGCTAGAAAAAAAGAATATCAATAAAAGCCTAGCCACCCTATTTTTCCACCACATGGAATATTGGGTAATATCTTCGCGGAGGGTTTCGAAATCACCGACCTTTGGTTTGCGCATATAAGACTCTACCAACCCTACGACCATTCCCGCTCCAATAGTCGGGTTCAAGGAAGTAAGCGGTGCTGCAAAAAAAGAGGCCACTATGGAAACAGGGTGACCTAAGGCCAAAGCTGTACCCAAAGCACATAATCCCCCATTGAGCAAGATCCAGGTGGCGATTAATTGGCTTCCCAACTCAGGGGATTGGTTAAACCCAACCCCAAACATACTCAGAATAAAAATACAAATACCCCAGCCAATATAAAGTCCTACTTTACTGGGAGGAGGCTTTCTATCGAGTTCTGCCAAGTGTGTAACATCCGGGGGGGACTTAAGGTTTGGCATCATACCTAATAGGTGACCGGCACCCACCAAAGCCAAGATTCTTTTTGGGGCATCGGGAGATGCAGAGATCTGCTCTAACCTACCAACCATGTATTCATCCCGCTCATCAATCAACACCCGTTTAATTTCAGGCAACTCTTCACCGAACTCACTAACCACCGAGTGAAGCATGTCGCCCTGTTTCAAATCTTCAATTTGTTTCTCGCTGATTTCTTCTCCTACAAAAACACCAGTAATCATACCTCCAACTATTTTTAATTTTTGCCAGAAAGAGACTTCTGTAACTAACCTGTGCAAAGTAGTGGAAATATTTCTGTCGATGACCTCCAAACGAAGACTTTTATCATTAGCAAGTTCCACCGCACGAATCATTTCCTTACCCGCCTCTACCCCTATCCGCTCGGCCAATCGCTTCTGATAAGCTGTAAGGGCAAGATTGATCAGCAAAAGTCCAGCCTTCTTTTTTTTGAAAACTTGATAGATATCAAGATTCTTCCACCACGCTTGGTTGGTGATATTTTCCAAACGCGGCGGACAAAGTTCGACTGCAACACAATCATAAAGTCCGCTAGCTATATGCTCTTCAACCATTTCAACACTCAATTGCGAAACATGAGCAGTTCCAATTAAAGTAATTTCGCTATTGTTTAGTTGAATATTTTTGACAATATCTTTCTGATTTTCCAAAAATTCATCTCCAACTAGCACTCGCTTTGATAGCTTGTGTGTAAACAAGTGTCTATTAGAATTTAAAATAGGGATACGAAAATACGACGGGATCGGCCCTTGGAATTTAGAGACTTATAATTTAACATAAATAATGACAAATTCAGAATATGATAAAGTTTATTATTAATAATTCACCCGGCCTTTTAAATTAATTTTTAATGAATCCTTTTAAATTAAAATCTGATTATAATCCAGCCGGGGATCAACCACAGGCCATCGAGCAACTAGTTAAAGGGCTCAAAACTAGCCCCAGCGAGCAAACATTATTGGGTGTTACAGGCTCTGGAAAAACTTACACCATTGCCAATGTGATCCAGCAGGTACAAAAACCCACTTTGGTATTAGCCCACAACAAGACCCTCGCAGCGCAACTATATAATGAGTTCAAAGCTTTTTTTCCTGAAAACGCAGTAGGATATTTTGTAAGCTATTACGATTACTACCAACCAGAGGCTTATCTAGCACAAACGGACACGTACATAGAAAAAGACGCTTCTATCAATGATGAAATTGACAAGATGCGGCATTCTGCTACGCACGCTCTATTTGAACGCCGCGATGTAATCATCGTCGCCAGTGTTTCCTGCATTTATGGATTGGGATCACCTGAAGCATATCAAGGTATGTTGCTATTTTTAGAATGCGGAAAACCTATGGAACGCGACCATGCACTCTCCAAGTTGGTTGAAATCCAATATAAAAGAAACGATATTGATTTTCAAAGAGGTACTTTTCGAGTACGCGGTGATGTGCTTGAAATACTCCCCGTATATGAAAGAAATGAAGCGATCCGTATTGAGTTTTTTGGTGACGAAATTGAAAATATCTCGTCCTTTGATCCTATCACACGACAAACTATTGCTAAGCTCGACCGCATAGCAATATATCCAGCTAGCCATTACGTTACTCCTCAAGAACCCCTTCAAAAAGCAATGGTGAATATTCGCAAGGAATTACTTGAACGTATTACGTATTTTGAAAGTGAAAATTTATTGATCGAAGCGCAGCGAATTGACCAGAGAACTTTGTTCGATCTGGAAATGATCAAGGAAGTGGGTTACTGCCAAGGAATTGAGAATTACTCACGTCATTTAATGGCGCGTGAACCAGGGGTACCCGGACCAACCCTGCTAGATTATTTTCCCGAGGACTCCCTTTATATCATAGACGAAAGCCACGTAACATTGCCACAATTACAGGGAATGTACAAAGGGGATCGTTCGAGAAAAGAAAGTCTGGTGCGTTATGGTTTTCGCCTGCCCTCTGCGTTTGACAACCGACCACTCAAATTTGAAGAGTTTGAGAAACATATCCAAGATATTATTTATGTTTCCGCCACACCAGGATCTTATGAACTAGAAAAGAGCGAGGAAAAAGTTACTGAATTGATCGCACGACCTACAGGATTGGTCGACCCCGAGATCGAAATCAAACCAGTCGCCACCCAAGTCGATGATCTTTATAACCAAATTCGAATCCGTGCAGAAAAAAATCAGCGAACCTTGGTTACCACTCTGACCAAACGGTTTTCAGAAGACCTCACCGAACACCTATCGGAAATGGGAATAAGAGTAAAGTATTTGCACTCGGACATAGTAACGTTGGAAAGAACACAGATTATACGAGAACTTCGCCTAGGAGAGTTCGATGCCTTAATAGGCATCAATCTTCTTAGAGAAGGATTAGACATTCCTGAAGTTTCCCTCGTTGCTATTTTGGATGCAGATAAAGAGGGGTTTTTAAGGTCGACTACTTCTTTAATTCAGACATCCGGGCGGGCGGCAAGGAACCTGGATGGAAAGGTAATTTTCTATGCCGATACCATAACAAAATCCATGAAGGCGGCCATCGATGAAATGAGCCGTCGAAGACAAATTCAGTTGGAATACAACAAAACTAACAACATTACCCCAGAGTCAATCAAAAAATCGATTGAACAAATTATGGAATACGAAGAAGCTAATCATTCAGCTACTAAGTTATCCGAGGAAGAGGAAATTTATGAAACGGGGGTCCCTGTTATACAGTTGATCGCGAAATTGGAAAAACAAATGCTAGGAGCTGCAAAAAATCTGGAATTCGAAAAAGCGGCAGGACTAAGGGATAGAATAAAAAGATTGCGAGCTAAAGACTTAAATATTATCGCGGGATAATTCAACGCGATCCACTTCTTTTATCAGATGATCGCAATTGAACAAAGTTTTTAATCATCATTTCTACTTCAGATGGTAATTTACGCCACTTTATACCCGTTACAAAGGGTGAAGTTTCACTTTTAGGGTTTTTACGAATATTTCTAACCTCTGCCAACTGTTGTTGAATTTTTCCACCTTTTGGAACCTCAAAACTTATTCTCAATAGGTTTTCTTTGCTTATGTGACGCGCATGAGTGAATAAAATGCCACCCGAACTAATATCCCGAATTATCCCTAAATCTTCTTTTTTTTGCCCATCATCCTCAGAAAAATAACTAATTGGAAGATTTGCCTTAAACCTTTCATATTTACGGAGGTTATGCGTGTCGACAGTACGTGGGTATTCAATAATCAAAAGTGAAATTGCTTGAGCAAAGGAGAGTATAGATGATGATTTAAAATTTACAAATAAACCATCTTTTGTGTAATGAACCTGCAAGCCCGTCTGTGGCACGATTCTGAAATAGTCCGAACCTACTTTAGGTAGATCAAGTATTATATATTGGCCTCTGCAGAATCCACGGATCTGAACATTAAAGACTTCATTGCGAACCTTTAAGGTAACTTTTTGGCCTAAATTAAGGGGGATTTCTTCTTTCTTAAACGCCATGAACTAAACTTCCAAAAATTGAGTTTTTCTATATTAATTATCGGGTACAAGTTCAAAATAATAAGGAAAAAACCAAAAAAATGTTTTCAAATCGCCACTATAAATTTTATAAGATAATTAGCTAAAATGAAAAATACTGAATTTTTTTTCTTTTTTCAAGTAAAAATCAGCAGAGCATTTCGAATATTTACCCTGAAAAAAGCTTGGGTTAGGCTGCAGGTTTATGCGGATATAACTGGAAATACTTTTTAATAATCTTTTTAGCAATCGGTGCTGCCGTTGCACCGCCATGACCTCCATGTTCAACTAGAACTGCTACAGCAATTTCTGGCTTTTCATAAGGAGCAAATCCAACAAACCACGCATGATCCCTGTGGTTATAAGGAACCTCTTCTTTTTTAAATCCCTTCTTAGTTTTCATTCGAACTACCTGCACGGTTCCTGTTTTTCCAGAAACAATAATATTCTTTAGCTTAGACTTTTTTCCTGTTCCTTTTGGTCCGTTGACTACATCACGCAAAGCTTTTCGAATGATTTCCAAGTTTTCAGAATTACCCCCAATTTTTCCTTTGATTTCAGGGAAAAACTCTTTGAGGACATTACCCCCTGGATCTTCAATTCTTTTTACTAGGTAAGGCTTCAAAAGCATTCCTCCATTGGCAACAGCTACCATCATATTTGCCTGTTGCAGAGGAGTAACCAGATTAAAGCCTTGCCCTATAGAAGCAGAAATCGTTTCACCCAAAAACCAAGGTTCCTTCCTATTTTTTAATTTCCATTGAGTAGTGGGTACCAATCCACTTTTCTCAGATTTTAATCCTAACCCCGTAGGAACTCCTAATCCAAATTTTTTTGCATAATATGCCAAATTATCAATTCCTAAACGATGACCTATGGTGTAAAAATAAACATCACAAGACTCTACCAAGGCATCGTGTAAGTTTAGAGTTCCATGTCCATGTTTTTTCCAACATCGATACCTGCCACGGCCAAGTTTAAACGAGCCAGGACAATTAATT
This sequence comes from uncultured Nitrospina sp., assembly GCA_964471995.1. Classification (GTDB taxonomy): domain Bacteria; phylum Nitrospinota; class Nitrospinia; order Nitrospinales; family VA-1; genus UBA8687. The sequence goes on from CAYYIR010000040.1 coordinate 5,030, forward strand.
TTCGACTCAGCATCTATTATGCCTTTTTCTAAAGCTGCATAAGCCACTGCAATTTTATAGACAGAACCAGGGGGGTATTGACTATGAATGGAACGATTTTGCAAGGGATGCATTTCATCATTGATCACTTTTTGCCAATTTTTAGGGCTTATTCCTGCTGCAAACTTATTCGGATCGAACGAGGGCTTACTGGCTATAGCCAGAATCTCTCCTGTCTGGACTTTAATCACGACTACCGATCCATTCATAATTTTTTTGGGCTTTGTAACCATGGCTTTTTCAAGCTCCTCTTGAATCTTTACATCAAGAGTTAGGACTAGGTTATTGCCGCTTTCTGAAGGAAGTTTGCGTAACACTTTAAGTTCCCTTCCAGAAACATCTGCCTCTACTTCTTTATGTCCTTTTTTACCTCGTAGTGTGGAGTCAAAAATATATTCCAATCCACTCTTTCCTACAAAATCCCCTGGGCTGTAAAAAGGGTTATCCGTGCTTCTAAGCTTTGACTTTGAAATTTCGCCCAAATATCCAAGAACATGCGACATTAAGCTTTTGTAAACATAGTTCCTGAGTGGTTCTGCCTTAATTTTGATTCCGGGAAGCCGCATATTATTTTCCTCAACAAATGCAACCTCCTCACGTGTAATATCTGCCTTGATTAGAATATCCTTAAAGGATTTTTCACGACTCATCTTTACCTTTAATATGCTTCGCTCAAAATGTATTTTATTACCAAGAAAATTTAATGAGGTTTCCGAATCTCTTGCATCCTCAGGAGTTATGTAAAGGTTAAAAGAAGGCCGAATACTTGCCAGTGTTTCTCCATTACGGTCTTTAATTGACCCCCGGTATGCAGGCAGGCTAACCATACGCACACGATTATTTTCAGACAGATCAGACAAGTATTGCCATTTTAAAATTTGTAAATACCAAATTCGCATGGACAAACAAACAAACGAAAAAATAATAAGAATAGCAAATAGACGAATCTTTTTTTTAATCGAGTCGCTATTCTCTGTACCGTGACGAAACATATTCAATTAGTTCTGCTCATATATGGGTCTTGTATTTTTGAATTCAACCAGTTGTTTGTCCGGTTTAAAACTAAAAATATAACTGGTCCCACCAATGCGTTATAGAAGCTATAAATGGGTAATGATTGATATAAAAAACTAGTAGTTATCCCCCCTTCCAAAACAGTATTAATAGATAAATAAAATACCAAACCATCAAACAGAGAAGAAATAGCTAGAAAAAAGGCAATGGGGAGGATCCCTTCTACAAAAAATTTATCCTTAAGAGCTGAAAAAAAGAAACCAATAAAACTTTTTGACAAAGTATTAACACCTAATAAACCGCCAGATAAACTGTCTTGTAATATTCCTATCACGATGCCAGATCCAATCCCAACGGTACGAGAATAATGAACAGCACAAAAGACCACCCAAATTAAGGCCAAATCTGGGATAACTCCTCCAATAGAAAACATTCCAAGCCAGGTGGTTTGAATAGAAAACAAAAGGATAACTATTAAAATTTGTGCAATGTAATACATGTTATGTATTAAGAAAGGAAAACAAGAACTTCTTCTAAATTTGAAAAATCCGAACTAGGAGTGAGCGTAATTTCCTGAAACAAACCCTGTTTTTTTCTGACAACTTGAGAAACGGTTCCAATAACAAGTCCTTTTGGAAATACTCCTCCTAACCCCGAGGACAAAACTCGATCTCCCACTTGGACTTTGGCTGTGTTAGGAACAAATTTTACTTGGCATTGCTGGTCGCCAGTGCCAACAACCACACCCGAAACGCGACTTTGTTGAAAGACAGCATCGATAGCACTTCGCGAATCTATTGTAAGCAAGACTTTGGAGGTGGTGAATCCGGAATGAATGATTTGGCCAATAACACCAAGCTTTGTCACCACAGCAAGTTGGTTTTTAACACCATCGCGAGTCCCTTTATTAATAAACACAACTTTAGACCATTGCGTAGCATCTCTTCCAATAACGGAAGCCACCAAAGAATCTTTCTTCCGGTCTTTCTGGTAGACCATTAATGCAGCAACACGTTTTTGTCCGGAAATTCGCTCAATTAATTCATTTTTTTCGTTGATCAGTCTTTCCACTTCAGACTTTAGCCTATCGTTCTCCTTCGAAATATTTACAAGATCTAAATAATGATTGACCCCATCTGAAACAGATTTAATAGATTGTGTGAATAGATTTTGAAACGGATGAAGAATAAGACTTGCAAATGAATCGAGGAAGGAAATTTCTTTTTCTTGTTTGTTGCTTAAACTCATTAAAGCCAAGGAAAATAGCAAAATAGAAAAAATCAGGATAATATTTTTTCTTCCTTTAGGTCCCTTGTTGGGCACTGCTAAATGTTAACCTTTCTCAGTAACTTGGGTTCTCCTAAAACCTTTCCTGCTCCCAAAGCTACTGCTGAAAGTGGATCCATTGCAAGAGTAATGGGTAGACCAGTGGCTTCTTTTAGCAAAGCATCTAAACCTTTTATAAGTGATCCTCCACCAGCTACGACTAACCCTTTATCAACAATATCAGCAGCCAACTCAGGAGGTGTGCGCTCAAGGGCAATTTTTACCGCTTCTACTATCGTTCCAAAAGTTTCAGTAAGCGCTTCTCGAACTTCCTCGTCTGAAATTATCAACGTCTTCGGAATGCCAGCAACCAAATCTCTACCCTTAACTTCCATGGTCATGCGTTTCTTTAGTGGATAAGCAGAACCTATACGAATTTTCACTTCCTCAGCCGTTCTTTCACCAATCAAAAGGTTATATTTTTTCTTTATATAATTTACAATGGCTTCATCCATTTCATCCCCAGCGATTCGTACCGACCTACTGTAAACAATTCCTGACATAGAAATTATAGCTACTTCTGTGGTTCCACCACCAATATCTATAATCATATTTCCAGTAGGTTCCTGGACGGGGAGATCAACTCCAATTGCTGCAGCCATAGGCTCTTCTATTAAAAATACTTCTCGAGCACCGGCAGATTCTGCAGAGTCTCTAACTGCTCTTTTTTCTACCTGCGTAATTCCAGATGGAACTGCAATAACAACCCTAGGGCGAACAAGAGTTTTTCTATTATTATGAACCTTACGAATGAAATTACTGATCATTTTTTCTGTAACTTCAAAATGTGCAATGACGCCATCTTTCATGGGGCGGATAGCAGTAATGCTTCCAGGTGCTCTTCCAAGCATTTGCTTTGCTTCTTCCCCAACTGCCTGCACTTCATTTGTGTTGCTATTTATCGCAACAACCGAAGGCTCTCGCAAAACAATTCCCTGCCCTTTAACATTCACCAGGGTATTAGCAGTCCCCAGATCAATTGCCAAATCATTAGAAAATAAATTCCAAAAAAAATTTAACACTCAATAACCTTCTTTATAGTTTAGCTAAATTATGTAACTGATTGTTTTTCCTCAACTTGTTTTATAGCAAGGGGTACGATAAATTGCAAGACAAAAGCCTTTACCATCCTTCCCAGTATCCACCCTTAAATTCGCCATTAGGTTTACGAAATCAATAGGTAATAATAAAACAAACTTATAATAATCCCTTGCGATTCTCTTTTGCCTTTTATAGTATAAAGGGCTTTATCAACGAACACTTTCTGGATAGTTTAATGTTAAGCATAATTCGTGAGCATGCCGATTCCTGGATGATTAAATCCATACTCTGGTTAATTATTTTTGCTTTTGTTGGCACTATTTTTTATTCATGGGGAATGGGAGGGTCCTCTAATTCGGGAGGGGGCGTCATCGCATCAGTAAATGGCGAAAAGATTTTCCAAGGTGAATATGAACGCACCTTTAATAATATTGTAGATTTTTATAGGCAGCAGTTTCGAAGCCAGTTTTCCAATGACATGATAAAGAAATTGGATTTAAAAAATCAGGCTTTGGAGGCACTTGTTCAAAAGAAAATTCTTCTCATCGAAGCCAACAAACAGGACATCAAAGTAAGCAATGAAGAAGTTATCTCTCATATAAAAAATCTACCGGCGTTTCAAAACAACAACAAGTTTAATGAAAGCGCTTACAGAAACTTTATTAACTCCCAAAGACTAACACCGGGTGAGTTTGAAGAGGGGCAACGTGAAACACTTTTGCTCGATAAAATGGAAAAAATATTTCAAACTCACTCTAAAGCTTCAAAATCAGAAATACTAACAGAGTTCAAAGATCAAAATGATAAAGTTAAATTAGAATATATTAGATTTACTAGCGATCACTTCAATTCAGATCAAAATATCACCGATCAGGCCCTCCAAGATTATTTCCAAAGCAATAAATCCAAATTTGAAATTCCTTCTCAAATTCGTGTTGAATATGTAAAGATTCGACCCAAAGAATATGAGTTGCAAATTCAACCAAGAGATGAAGATATCGAAGATTATTATCAAACTAAGATTGCAGACTTTAAAGTCAAGAAAAAATATAAAGCCAGCCACATTTTAACCCATATAAAATCTTCCGATATCGAAGGCGATATTTCTGAAGAAGAAAAACAAAAAAAAGCTGAAGAAATAGCAAAATTAAAGTCGAATGAACTTTTGGAAAGAATCAATAAAGGTGCTGATTTTGGCGAGGTGGCTAAAAAATATTCCGATGATCCAGCATCAGGAGCAAATGGTGGAAACCTAGGCGAGTTTCCCAAAGGAACTATGGTCTCAGCATTTGAAAAAGCTCTCGAAAAACTACAACCAGGAGAAATTAGCAAACCAATCTTAACCCCTTTCGGTTACCACATTATTAAATTAAAAAACGTAGAAAAAGAACGAATTAAACAACTAGATGAGGTTAAGGATAAAATCATTCAATCTCTTAAGGAAATTAAAGCTAGACAACGTGTAAAAAGAATTATTAAACGCTTGCATAAAAAAGCGCAAAATGAAGGAAATTTAAACAAAGCCGCATTAAACCATCAATTAAAAGTGGCCACAACTGATTACTTTTCTCGAGAAAACCACATGATCTCTGAAATTGGTGTGCAACCTGAATTTTTTAATGCCGCTTTCAGCCTTGAAATAAATAAAATCAGCAAACCCATCATTACTCCAGAAGTTTGTTTTGTATTAAAAGTTATTGAAGAAAAACCGGCATATATTCCTGAGCTTAGGGAGGTGAAGGAAAAGGTAGAAGAAGCTTTGGAGGAAAGTAATAACGAAAAGGCTACTCTAATAAAATTTGAAGAACTCAAAGAAAAATTAGCCAGAGAAAAGGACCTTGAAAAAACTATCACGGAAAACGATGATCTCACCATACGAAACACACCTTTCTTCAGCAAATCAGAATCCATTCCAGGCATTGGAAATATAGAGCAAATTAAAGAAAAGTCCTTTTCCATGAAGGTAGGAGATTTTAGTTCTGCAAAAATTAGGAATCGTTTTTATCTATATAAATTGTCAGACATAGAAAAAGCAGGAGAGCCAAATACTGAACAGACCAAAGAAATTACCAACCAAATAAAAATGGAAAAAAGTCGTCAGGCTTTTAACGAGTGGGTAGAAAATTTAAAAACACGTGCGACAATCTTGGTAGATAAAACATTGCTTTAGAATCTACTATCTCTCTTTCTTGTGCAAGCGATGTATGGAAAGAATTTTTTCAATCAATGACCCCATATCTTTAGCAATTACCCTTATCATCTCTTCTTTTCTTATTCCGCCTAAATCGTATATGATATCTGGAACAGAGCCGTAGTTGGTTATCGCCTTCTCGGTTCCCCATTCAAGCGAAGAACCTTCTCGAACACGGACATTTCTAGGTTCTTTTGCACGATCAAAAGAAGCAATTTTAAACTTCAATTTTTTGCAGATTCGTAACAAGGAGTCTGTATACTTGATATTCATTACCGCTCTTTGGTCTGGCTCGTGCTGCATAACGGTCAACACGATATTTGCCACATGGCGGGAACCACCAAATTGCGGTTGAGCACCTGTAAAAATATCCTCCCCAATTTTAATAACTCGCCCAGGAATAGCTAAAACATCTTCATGCTTTTTCGCGTTTGACAACCCTAAACCTATATTAGTTTGAACCTCAGGTATTAAATTACCAATTCGCTCCTTCTTAAAAATCTCAACGGCATTATTTACTTCACAAAGTGCCTGAAATTTTTCATTCTCTTTATATATTAAGGCATTCGGTTCAACACAAGGGGCACCATTACCAGGGCAAATAGCACCTAAAATTGCTTCACCAATATATTTTTTAGCATTGTGTATAGAATTACGAACCGTAACACCTTGTGCCAAACCAGCTGTAATAGCCGCAGAAAAGACACACCCAGTACCATGAATATCTTGTTTAGTTAAACGTTTGGATGAAAAAATATGCATATCCTTACCGTCAAAAAACAAATCATCAGGGGCCCCTCTTAAATGTCCTCCTGTTATCAAAACTGCACGCACACCTGCCTTTAAAATAGCTCGTGCCGCCCTTTTGGTATCTGATAAATTTTTAATTTTTATTCCAGACAGAAGCTCGGCCTCTTTAATATTGGGAGTCACAAGGGAGCCAAGCGGAAGCAAATATTCCTTCAAAGCCTCTAATCCGTTCTTAGTCAATAAACGTTTACCTGATGATGAAATAACTACGGGATCTATTACTATGTTTTTCAATCGGTTTTTCTTAATCATTCTTGAAATCATTAATACCGCTTCTTCATTTCCAAGCATACCTGTCTTTACGGCCTGGCATTTTCTGTCCTCTGCAATAGCCTGAAGTTGTTGTCCAATTACAGTAGCTGGCAAGTTATATGAAGATTGCACACCAAATGAATTCTGTGATGTAATAGAGGTAATAATTGTTTTTCCAAACACATCGAAAGCCGAAAACGTTTTCAAATCTGCCTGAATACCGGCTCCACCTCCTGAATCAGACCCGGCAATGGTCAATGCCGTATTGGTAGTATTGTGAGACATAAATAGACCTTAAAAATTGAGATAAAAGAATGGGTAATGTAACAGACGGTCAAGAACCCTGGCAATAAAATTGTTTATTATTAACCAACGGTTACAGATTTTGCTAAAGAACGAGGCTTGTCCACATTTCTTTTAAGCGAGGTGGCTGTAAAGTAAGCAAATAACTGTCCAATAACAAGTTGAATTAAAGGTGCTATCAAGGAAGGCACATTAGGAAGGATCAATTCTTCGCTAAATAGATTAAGGTTTTTTCCCGTCTCGGTAAAATGAATGCCCAGAACAAACCCAGATCGAGCGCGAATTTCTTCAATACTATGAATAGTAGATTGATATAAATCTTTTTTCTCTTTAGGAGGAACAAAAACAATTGAGGAAATATCATCATCAATCATTGCAAGTGTTCCATGCTTTAAAAATCCACCCGGCATTCCTTCAGCGTGGACATATGCCACTTCTTTCATTTTTAAAGCAGCCTCCAAAGCAATTGGGTAATAAATACCTCGCCCGAGATAAAGCCAGTTTTTGTTTTTGCAATATTTATTTGCAAGACGATGAATAAAACC
>CAYYIR010000041.1:0-6900 GCA_964471995.1 uncultured Nitrospina sp.
CTCGCTTTATTAGCTTGGTTTTCATTTTACTTCTCTCCTGTTATATATATGATTCATATCGAAATATGATTCAAATTGAAATTGATATCTAGTTTGATACATTCTTGCTTTTTTTCTTTCCAGGCACCTCCTCGGGTTTTATATTTTTGAGTATGTTTCTAAATTTTTAAAGCCTAGGGCATTTAGCCCTATCTTGTTGAGTATTATAGTATAAAGTCCATCAAGTTATAGCTACTTTTCCGGTAAAAGGTTCAATTTTTCATAATAACAATCCAATAAAAAGAACCTTCTTATTTTAATTAAAGCAATTCTTTACATAGCTCGTATCGGTCACATGCGTAAAACTCTTTAGAATTATTTGGAAAAAATTTAATTTAAACAGGTTAATTAGAAGCCTACCTAGTAGATTGAGAATCATCACCTTATTTGCTACAATCCTCCACGCCCACCGCAAAAAAAGATTTTTTACCCGAAAAGCTGGTTTTTTTCTTGAAAACCCATGATGTCATTGGTGATTTAAAAAAGTTTCAAAATTCCATGTAATATTGTTCTTGGCGGTTATTTATTAAAGATTTATTTTTATAAGGAATTTCTTAAAAAAATAGGCGGTTTAATTGGTTAATTAATATTATGGTAAAAAACTTTGGCTCCTATTTAAAAAATGAACGTGAATTGCGGGGCGTTACTTTGCAAGCAATTTCAGGAACTACTAAAATTCATATTAAATTCCTGCGAGCTTTGGAAGATAATAAATTTGATGAATTACCTGGCGAAGTTTTTATAAAGGGCTACATCAAATCCTATGCCGATACAATTGGGTCTGATCCGGAAGAAACGCTTAATGTTTATGAAGAGTTCGTTGGAAACAAAGTCGTAGAAAAAAACCCGGATTCAGGAAACCCATCAAATATCTCGGCCATTAAATTTTTAGGATATGCCCTAATTGGGTTAATAATTTTAATATTGATTTTTAGCACTAAATATTTATTGTCAAGCCCAGAAAAATCGATCACAAAAAATTTTAATAATTCTTTCTTATTACCAGAGAAGGTTCTAGAGAAAGAAACATCTCAAGAAATTAAAAATAATTTGGAAAAAAAAGAAGGATTGAAGGAAATTTTTTCCCCTAGGAATAGGGAAAAGAAAGCTACTAAAGAATCGATTGATTTAGCTAAGGAACAAGAAACTCCGAAACAAAAAGTAGAAGTTCATAGGCAAGAGAGTAATTTATCTACTAATAAGCAGGAAAGCATAGTTACCCTAGCAAAGCCCTTAAAGCTAACCATTAAAGTAAAAATTGACTCATGGTTTAATATGGCTATTGATAACTTTCGGGAAGAAGATTTTGTTCTTCCGGCAGGTGAGGAAAAAAGTTTTTTTGGGGATGAAACCTTTCGTTTAACCATTGGTAATAACAAGGGTACAGAACTAATTTTAAATGGAAAAAACTTAGTAATCCCAAAAGGTAAGAAAAACGTAGTAAAAGATTTTATTATCACAACTAAATTAATTGATTGAGTTTTGGCTTGGCAACGATTTATCCATTTATTTAATAGAAACAAAAGCCCCTTAATTGTGAGGAGCACCCTTAGCAAGAAACCCTTTAACCCGACGCCAATAAATAAGCGAAATTCAAATGTCAGAAAACAGCGGACCAATTAAAATTACAGATACCTCTGAAATTGCAGTTTGTACTTGCATGCAATCTAATCACTGGCCTTTTTGTGATGCTACTCACCATACAACAGGGGGAGAACCGGAAATACTGCAACTCGATAAAACAAAAACTTATTATCTTTGTGGTTGCTATAGAACGAAAAAACGCCCTTTCTGTGACGGTTCTCACGAAAAGATAAAAAAATCTGATTAAAGAAAATTTACAAAACTAACCTTCCTTATTACAAAAGATATTTTTAGAACTGTGATTCGTTTTCGAGGAAACCCATTAATATATCTTATTTCGATTTTTCTTTTGGTGTTAGGTAATACTATTTTTGGATGTGCTTCCGTGAATCAATATAATCCAAAAGAGAATATGGTGTTTATCCCAGACGGTTCTTTCACTATGGGATTTAAAATCGATAATGATTTTGAATGGGGGGATATGGATGAAGAGCCGGTGCATTCGGTCACCCTTTCAGCCTATTGGATAGATAAATATGAAGTGACTAGCTCTAGTTTTGCAACCTTCCTTAATCAAAACAAAAATCAAGCTCATCGCTTTATTGAAATTACTCCTACGGTAACCATTAACCATAAAAATAATGTTTACCAACCAAGAAAAGGACTTGAAAACTACCCTGTCAATCGGGTGTCTTGGTTTGGTGCCAATGCATACTGCCAATGGATTGGAAAGAGATTGCCAACGGAGGCAGAATGGGAAAAGGCGGCCAGAGGAAACGATCAAAGAATATTTCCCTGGGGAAACACCTTTCCCGATAATACTCGAGTTACCTTTAGAAGAAAATTTAGTGAAAAAAAATTTAAAGTTATGGAACCTGTAGATGGAATGACAAAGGGTGTTTCTCCTTATGGGGTTCATCATATGGCGGGTAATGTCTGGGAATGGGTTTCTGACTGGTTTGATGCGTCAGCTTATCGAGATGAGAATAGAATAGACCCACAAGGACCAGACTCTGGGATAAGTAAAGTTTTACGAGGAGGGAACTGGTACTATAAAGCCTACTATATGAGAACAACTTACAGATTTAATGAAAAACCGCAAACCTTCAAAATTTGGCAAGGTTTCCGCTGCGCATTAAGTTAGACTTTTGGTAATTATTTCCATTCAATAGTAAGGTAAGTTCTAGCGAGATTTCCGTTTGAGGGCTTTTTTTAGGATCCAGGGAATATTTACTTTTGTTTTGCAAAATTTATAAATTGCCTCGTTCAATGTTAATAAGGAACAATGATCGGTCAATATTCCAGCTTCACTGCAATTAGAAATGACGACAGGATTATCGCGTGTCCAGGTAGTGAAAGCCCAACTGAACCACTGTTTTGAAACAGACATGGATTTTAGAGTACGAATTGGTTGGTCATTTATATCTGTTTCCAAGACAATGCTATCTTTTTGTCTTTCAACTATCGACTTTAAACCTTTTCCTGCAGCATCGCTTCCATGGCTGTGCGAATTTTTTTTTGGATACGATAAATCTTGTCCGACAAAAAGAATTGGGTTACATCCTGCCTGAAATGCAAGATCATAGGTAACAGATAACACAGTGCCACCAGGGGTTAAAACACCCACCTGGGGAACCATCTTCTGAATTTCTACAAGTGTTGGAATATCCGGTGCAAATTTATTAAAAAATAATATGTTTCCTCCTTGCCACAATTCTAGAATATTAGGGTGAACGATTGTGGGAACTACAAGGGTGATTCCAATTTGTGATACGTTGCTAAGAAAACGAGCAATCTCTTCTTGAGGGTCTAAAACAACTACGAAATTTGGAACAATATCTTCTGACAATAATGGCTTAAGCGCTGCATCGCAGCAAAGGATAACCGCTTTTCCGCAGGCCTTTTTCAGATATTTTATGTTTTTGTCGAGAGAAGGGCCCGCACCAACAACTATACAGGGGATATCACAAAATTTATTCTTGAGGCCAATTACTCCAGGGTTTTTTTCAATAGCATCGCGGTTACTTAAAAAATTTCGTTGCCAGACCTGATTGAAACGAAGGAGAGTTGCTGATTTTACTTCGCGGATTTGTTCATCGCGGTTCATGGGTGTAATGTAGCAAAGTCGTCTTTCAGTAACAAGCGAACAAAAAAACCCGGGCCGAAGCCCGGGTCATGAGGAGATTAAATAACCAAGATTTATCGGACTAGATTCACAGCCTCGGTAAGGAGATCGTCCGTGGTAGTAATCATTCTAGCGCTGGCCTGAAAGGCCTGCTGAGTTTGAATCAATGCCACAAACTGCTCTGCGAGATCAACGTTTGAAAGCTCTAAGGATGAGCCTATGATGGAACCGAATCCGCCTGTTTGTGCAGTTCCAATAACTGCTTGTCCTGATGTAGCGGATTCAGCAAACAGATTTGATCCTTGTCGGGTCAATCCTGTGGGAGCTAAAAAGTCGGCCATAGCAACCTGGTAAAGTGAGCTTGTTTGACCATTACTGAAAAGCCCCTTGATTATTCCTGTGGCATCAACATTAATGCTCGCTAGGGAACCTGTACTATAGCCATTCTGAGTCACCGAATTATTATTCGAAGATGCGGCAAAGCCAGTTAATTTACCTGATGACGCTCCGGCAGCAGTAGCCACATCCCAAGTGAGAGTTTGCGTTTCCGCTACAGGAGTTGAAGCCGAATGATTTATCACAATGGTTTGATCTGCAACAGTAGTGCCAGTGCCAATTTGAGTTAGTTGACCGTTGGTGCCGAAAGTAACTGATCCTGATGCACCTGAAGTAATAGCCCCTTTAGATGTAGTTATTGCATAAGTCCACTTATTGGCTGTAGTAGTTTTAGTAAATTGAACATTCATAAGAACTTGATCACCCACAGAATTATAAATAGTGATAGGCGAATTAAAAGTAGAAGTAGCCGTAGCCGCAGAATTTAAGTTCGCACCCAACTCAAAAGTACTACTTGCTTGCGGCAATGACTGCACCCCGGCCAAATCAATATTTTCGGTGGTGGTGGAAGCAACCCCAGCCGTAATCTTGCTTCCCTGAAGAACTTCACCAGTGATGGCTTGAACCTTCCCATCATCGTTCATTCTGAATTGACCTGCCCGAGTATAGAAATTTCCCGTTCCGTTATTGACAATGAAAAAACCAGCACCGTCAATAGCAAGATCAAGGGCATTGTTAGAGGCTTCGAATGATCCTTGCTCTAATGACCTAAGAGTTCCTGAAAGTTGTGCACCTCGCCCTAACTGACTGGTTGTAGAGCCATTGCTTAAAACAGAACTGAAAATATCACTGAATACCGCTTTACTTCCTTTAAATCCAATTGTGTTAACGTTGGAAATATTATCACCAATAACTCCCATTGCCTCGGAATTACTAGCTAGGCCTGTGACACCTGTGAATAATGAACTAACTAAAGACATATTTAATCTCCTCTTTCTATTTTTCTTATTTTAAAGGCTTACTTTAGAAATTTGATTTACATTAATTTTTTGTCCGTTAACAATTGCGAAAGTATCCGTTTCCTCAAAAATAATATCAGTCACAGAGCCTGCTGCAAAAGTTTGTGTTTCAATAAAGTTTCCATTCGCATCTTGAGCTAAAATGTCAAAGCTATAAGTACCGGCAGGAAGTTGTGATCCCTTGGCATCTTTACCGCTCCATGCAAAATCTTTAACTCCAGAACTTAATGCACCAATATTAAGTGATGCAACATTTACTCCTGTAGAATCATAAACATTTATGGTTACAGCTTTAGAGTCTTGTGATAATGAGAATTTAAGGGTTTCCGTTTCGTCTTCGCCCAACTCAAAACCATTACCTGGTGCATCCACAGTTTTTCCTATCAAGTTGATCATGGAAGAATTACTCATAGCTAAATCAAAAGCCTGACCAGCCTTCAAATTATCGTTGACGTTAGTCAATTGTTCTAGACTGCTGAATTGGGCAAGTTGTGCTGCAAACTCTTGTCCTTCTTGCGGAGACAGCGGGTCCTGATGTTCAAGTTGTGCAACTAAAAGCTTAAGAAAATCGTTTTTTCCAAGACTGGCGCCTCCGGTTAAAGAAGCTCCTTCCGAATTGTTGTTTGGAGTGGAGGATATTGCTGCAATCATAATTTTTTAGTCCTTAAATTAATTTATTTCAATTTTCTTTAAGCCAATACGCTGATGGACTGGTTTTCATCAAAAATAAAAGGAACACGAGCTTCTTCAAACTCGTCCCCATTATCAGAGGGAGCAGTTTGTGGCCTATTTAAAGGATTTGTTGTATCCTTTTCACCCAACTGTTTACCATTTTGATTTGAATTTCCAGACTCTCCACCGACGGTTACTGAAAAACTGTCGACTTTAAGACCCTGGTCGTTCATCGCGTCTCGGAGTTGATTAAAGTTATTTTCAATCGTTTGTTTAACGGCATGATTTTCGGCAACAATGACTGTGCGAACCGATTCACCCACCGTGGTAATGTTTAATCGCACAGTGCCTAACGAAGGTGGATCGAGTTTTACATGAACTTCATTTTGAGTTCCTGTAGTACGGACATTTAACTTATTAATAATTTGACTAATAATTTTAGTTTCGGAAGTGCCCCGGGCAACTAGTTTTTCTGGTAATACGGATTTATTAGCCTCGGTTTGTTTAATTGCATTTTCTGCTGCAGAGTTAGAAACTTGAGTTTGTAAGTCCGGTCCAGATTTAGCCGATTCAAGCCCTTTAAAATTTCCTGTATCCTTTACACCTTCAATTTGAACCAATTTTGCTTGAGCGTTGTTGTCTTGCAAAACTTGATTGAAGTTGTTAGAGGTTTTTGTACCTTGATTTCCTTTTAGTTCGGATGTTGTTTTGTTTGTTGTTTCAACTGGTTTTGTAGTCTCGAGGATTTTATCAAGCGAAGCAGCACGCTCACTTTTCTCTATCTTTTTAGAAACATCTTTAGGCTGGACATAAACTGCCGGCTCATTTGTCTTTTCTTTTGGTTCTGTGTGTTTAAATAACCCAGATTGATCTACTTGCTTGGTCGTTTCATTTTTTGCAGTTTCAATTTGTTGTGGCTGGATATCTTTTTTTATATTAAGTTCCCGAGTTGTATCTGTTTCCTTTTGTGCGGCTATGGAAGTAGTGTTTGCTGATGTAGTTTTAAGTTGATCTATTAAATTTTTTGCCTGCTCATCTGTCAGGCCAGCTTTTTTAAGCGTATGGATAGCTTCGCCTTCATTTTTTAGCAGCTGAGCTAGAAGTTTATTTTGGGTAATATTTGTA
>CAYYIR010000041.1:7000-12467 GCA_964471995.1 uncultured Nitrospina sp.
CTGAGCTAGAAGTTTATTTTGGGTAATATTTGTATTTTCGCCTTCATTTTTTAGCAACTGAGCTAGAAGTTTATTTTGGGTAATATTTGTATTTTCGCCTTCATTTTTTAGCAACTGAGCTAGAAGTTTGTTTTGGGAAAAAGAATCTATATCCTTTCCTGCTGTGAGACTATTTTGGTTGATGTTTTGGGTGAGGGCTTTTAGCAAAGATTCAAAACTGACCTCACCATTCAATCCCAGATACTCAAGTAAAGCTTCAAATTCATCTTGTTTGATACCCAGTTCTTTTAGTTTAGTAATGGGGGTATCATTTTGTTTTAAAGCCGAATCTGTAGCAGTAGTTTCAGTCTTGGTAACTGTAGTATTTTCAATTTTCGTAGCGGTTTTTGCATATTCGTTATCTTTGGTTTTAAGCTTTTCTTTTATTACAGGTTTATCCTTAGTTGCTACAGGTTTTTCCTTACCATTTTTTATTTTGGGTTTTATTTTTTCTCTATTCCCAATTTCATCTCGTTTATTATTTTTTGTTGAGTTTCCAGGGCTAGGTTTTGGGGACCGTTCTACTTGATGGGTAGCGTTGCTTAAAAAATCATTAAAATCGACTTCACTCCTTCGGTCTACTTTCGGTTCAGTCGGTTCTACTGGAGGTTTAGGGGAAAATAAAGCTAATACGCTAGAATTACTTGGCATCTATTGATATCCGTTTTTGGTTTTCATTGTTATCCTACAGACACCAAAAAAGCAAAACTGATGCCAAACCCAAAAAGAATCTATAGAACCATTTATTTATATTGTTTTAAGAGACTTTGAAAAATTAAAAAAGAGCCTCTCAGTGTGGAAAAATTTACCGTTATAGGGTATTTTTTACACCATCCACTTTTTTACGTAAGGTTTCGTTTTTATAAACAATTCAATAATTGAATTTCATACTAAAGCTCTAAAAGAGTATGTCTAAAAGGCAATAATCTTGTAATTCCAAGCTAGTGGGGTTTGATCAAGCTTTGATCAAAATAATTGATGGACATTCCCGCATCGAGTACTACTCCTTGAGCGTTGATGCCACTTGAGCGTTCGCTCAATAAAAAGACCGCAGCATTTGCCGCCTCTTGGGTCGTTAGGGCTTTTTTTCTTAAGGTTGCTTTTTCAGCATGCAGGAAAGAATCTATATAACCGGGGATACCTGAGGATGCGGATGTTTTGAGAAGACCCGGGTTTATAGAATTAAACCGTATTTCTGAGAATGCACTGAAAGATTTAGCCAGAAAACATAATGTTGAATCCAACGCTGCTTTAGCAGGTGCCATGTAGCCGTAATTTTCTGCTGCCATTCGTGTGGTAGAAATAGAAATAGTCACGACCGAGGCTTTCTTGTCTAATAAAACTTTCAAAGAGTTCGAAAGCGCAATCAACGAATAACAACTAATATCAATGGATTGTAAAAAATCTTTTCGAAGTGTTTCATGAAAAGGTTTCCAACCCTCTGAGTAATTAGCAAATGCGATCGAATGGACCAGTCCATGTAGAGTTTTATATTTCCTTTCAATATTGTTTTTTAAAAGCTTAATATCATCAGGTTTTTCTACATCACAAGTGTAAACAGGTTTCCCGGTAAGTAGCTTATCGAGAGAGTTTTTTCTGGCCTCTGAGCGCACACTAAAAATCACGTTGGCGCCCTCCTCTTCCAAAGTTTTAGCAATATGCCAGGCTACGCTTTTTTTATTGGCAACCCCCATTACCAAAATATTTTTATTTTTTAGATTTAGAAAACTCATCCAAGAAACTTCCAATTCAGAAACAAAAAATTATTTAGTCACTTCATTAGTTTAAAGCTTTTACCTGCTAAATGAATGCGGTTTATTTTACATCGTTGACCAACATGGCCGTGAACTCAAGGGTTACTGCAACCTTTCCATTCACAAATGCTTTACCTGTCATGTAAGCTGCAGAACCTACAAGATCCTTTAGCTTTACTTCTATTTGCAGGGTGTCGCTAGGGTTGACGGCGTGTTTGAGCTTGATGTTATTTACTCGTGTAAGAACGGGAATGCGGCCTTCATTTGCAATTCGCTTTCCCATCATTATAGCTCCTGTCTGAAAAATGGACTCAAAGATCAGAACTCCTGGCATTATAGGCTTTTCGGGATAATGGCCTTGGAAAAAAGGCTCCTCAGAGTCAATGAATTTTTCTGTTTTGATCGTGTCCATGGTTTCTTCTACTACTTTATCTACGAATAGAAAGGGTGGGCGATGAGGAATGAATTGAAGAAAATCCTGCGACATTTTTATAGGCCCCCTGTTACCTCTAATACTGATCCAGTGATATATGAAGAGTTTTTTGAAGCGAGGAATAGAACGGGAGTAGCGACATCTTCAATAGATCCAAAACGTTTGAGCGGAATCTGTTTTCTATAAGCTTCTTTTTGCTCATCGGTCAAATCTGAAATAAAATCGGTATCGATAAAACCTGGAGAAACACAATTGACTGTAATTTTTCTACTGGCTACTTCTTTTGATAAAGATTTTACCAAGGCAACTTGTCCAGCTTTCGATGCAGCATAGTTGGCTTGTCCCGCAAAACCGAATTTACCAATAGGGGAAGTAAGGATGATAATGCGACCATATTTTTCCCTCATCATACATTGCACAGAAAGTTTACAAAGATTAAAGGTGCCGGTTAGATTGGTATTGATAACATTATTCCAGTCTTCATTTTTCATCATACCCACAATGGAATCTGCACGGATTCCTGAGCTCACAACCACAATTTGTGGGGCCCCGTGTTCGCTTTCTACTTTTTTGTAAAAGTTTTCTACCTGATCATAATGATTCACATCAAATTTATAGACAAACAAACATTTAGCATGCGAGGCATTAGATTCTTTAAACTTTTTAGCCTCTGTTTCGTTACTTCGGTAAGTAGCAAGGACTTTTGCCCCTGATTTAAGCAAAGCTGCAGAAATAGCACTTCCTATCCCACGTGTACCACCTGTAACTATTGCGGTCTGTCCTTTAAAATCAAATTCCATGCAGCAATACTAAATTAAAATGGGAAAAGAAGAAAGGAAGGAGTTACTAAAAGCAATCATTCCATGAAATCGCTTTACGCGGTCACTAGACTGGGACTCAATTGCCTCAAAAACTTGTCAGTTTCATTAGCCACAATTACGCCATAATTCGCAGCACCCAGCCAACCAGACATAATAATACCTACCGATCCGGCATGGAATAGACCATTGATTTGCTTAGGTAAATCACGGCTCACTTTTAGCCCCTCAAATTTGGTACCAAAAGAGGTTCCGGAGGGATGTAATGTATAGCGTTGGAATGTTTTTGGTGTAGAGGCTTCTACATGATCAATTTTATTACGAATTCCAGGAACATATTTTTCAAGAGCATCCAAAGTAGTTTGCTCTAAATTATATTTATCCTGCTTGTACTCTTTTTCACTGAGATTTGCCCAGTCTTGGTATCTCGCGTTGGTGGAGGAAACTATTGAGTAGCGATTTGTTCCAGGCCGAATTTCCGGATAATAAAATGAGAAAGTGCGACTGGTGATATCCTTGCTCAATATTTTTTCAGTGCAATATTCATCAGCCTCAGAAGAAAACAGAAGGTCTCCGACATGTGGCACGGTCTCGCCCTTTTTGACACCCATATAGACCTGACAGCTCGAATTATTGAGCCGGACATCCTTTACCTCTTTAATATATTCTGGGTCAAAGTGTTCTTCGCCAACAAGCTGTTCAATGGTAGTTACGATATTGGAGTTTGAAAGAACCGATCTACAAGCTATATCCTGTCCGTTAATGCGAACGCCCTGCACCGTTTTACCATCCACATAGATTTTTTCGACCATGCAGTGGGTCCGTATATCCACTCCATTTTTTAGAAGCTCTTTTTTCATTTCCTTAATCAGATGATCTGTGCCGCCCTGATATGTGAAAACGCCCTTATCCATAAAGTTTGAGAAGACAATACCATAAGTTATGGCCGGGTCGTCTAGCGTAGAGCCGTTGGCATAAGTGATGGGTTCCATTAAAAAACGCCAAACATCTGTGCGGCCTGGAAAATATTTTTCGAATAACTCGCGCGTTGTCATGACCATATCGTCATAAAAATTCATTCCACGCACGGTATGAAAGAATTCGTCAATGACTTCTTTAACGATACCAAAACGCTCTTTAAGAATATGGGTGAAATCGATTTTGTCGAACGAGGTATTTACAGCAAATTGAGGATTATCAAAGCGGACGTTTTTGAGTTGGATAACCCGATCGGAAATATCCTGCGACCAGTATTTGCGAAGTGTTTTGATCATACCACAGGGAAAACCATGCAAGGAGATATCCATGATATGACCCCCCTTTCGTTTAAACCAAGTTGCCATACCACCCAAGTTATAGTGGTGTTCCGCCAGCAAAACATTATGACCCAGCTTGGCCAAAAGATTTGCAGATGTCATCCCCGCCAGACCACTACCTATTACGATTGTGTCGTAAGCCGATTGTATATTTTTTAACCAGTTCCGTTTCAGTGGTGGTTTATTCATTTATTTTAAATAATTTCTAGTTTTTTACGCTTATTTTTGTAATACATGAAGATTAGCCATTGAGATACCACTTAACGATGCCCCAATAATACCTAAAAACCCCTGATCTGTTCCACATATGAAAAGATTATTTACAGGGGTTTTACCATCTTTAATTTTTTGTGGAGACCCATAGACAGCACCGTTGAGATGTCCTGTGTATTTTTTTATGGTCTTCGGCGTAAACGAATCTAAAAATACCATATTATCGCGAAAATCGGGAAAAAATGTGAATACAGATTCTAATGCTTGGGTACGCCAATGTTTTTTGGCGGCGATGTAGTCTTTTCTAGATAATGAATCCCACTTAGAAAAATTTGCCAAGTTGGTCAGTCGGATTAAACCTTCCTTCATAGGCTCGGGATAATTAAAATTATTGGAGCAGCAAAGAACCCCGGTGGTTGGATTGACCATCTCATTTGGCACTTTATAATCGAATTGGGGTTGGGTGGAAAAAAAAACGATACTTTTATCATATCCTAAATCTCGCGGCTCGCAGTCGACCACACATAGAGATTCCATAAAAGAAACCTGACCCGTTGCACAAGATTCTGTTTTTTCTAGTCCGGGAGAGCAATGATTCAAAGTTTCGACATACCCCATGGAAGAAATAACACTCTCGGCAACCAATTGCTCACTATTTTCCAGAGTGACTGATTCCACAGTCCCATTTTTAGCGTTGATGGAAGTTACACCTGACCCCATGCGTAATTCCCCACCTAGTTTTTTGAATTTTTGTTCCAAAAGATGCAAGATATATTGCATCCCTCCAATAGGTTTAGCGAAACCTTCCACAAAGATACTTTTGAACATGATAACGAACTGGTAAAAATCCATATCACCTTCCCGAGCATTGCCGTAATACATTAGTGGGCAATT
>CAYYIR010000042.1:0-12237 GCA_964471995.1 uncultured Nitrospina sp.
GACCTAATTCTAATTTGGGCATCTAAACAAACCTCCAAAGAGTTTCTAGCAATAAAGAAATTAAATTCTTAAAATTTTGCTGGTAGTTAAAGCTTAATTTAGAAAAGGATTTAGCCTTTCCTTAAACAAGCATCTTACTTTTTATAATGAGCGGGATAACATCCGCTGACAAGAAACGTGCATACTATTATTAATAAAGGGCTATGTCAATATCAATATGGTTAAAAATAAGGGAATGTGAGAAGTAGCAAATTAATTTTGGAGTTTAAACTATAGAGTAATTAAAGACCTTTAGTTTCAGCCCATTTAAAGGGATCTTTATGCCAAATCTTTAGGGATTTGATTTGATCGTTTGACAATAGTTCCATTTTTTGGGCTTCTTCAAGCAGGGCTGGAAAGGAAAGCAACGAGTGATATTGGCAATGGATTTTATCAAATTTTTTGCGAGCTTCAGTAAATCCGTAGCTAAATATGCATAAGCAATAGTCTACAATTCCTCCTGCCTTACGAATTGCATTTACGGCGTTAATGGCGCTTCCCCCTGTCGAAATAAGGTCTTCGATTAGTAATACATTTTTACCGGGAGTGAGCGGCCCTTCAATTTGGTTACCCATACCATGAGATTTAGCAGCGGCTCGCACATAAATAAGTGGCTTATTAAGCTCATCAGCTAATGTGGTCGCATGAGGAATTCCAGCAGTGGCAGTTCCTGCGATTACATCAATATTTTGTGTAAGATCTTCTAATAACCTTGTAAATAATTGTGAGATGAAGGCCCGGTACTCGGCTTTTCCTAGTAAAAGACGATTATCATTATATATAGGCATTTTATATCCTGATGCCCAAGTAAAAGGTTCTTCCGGATTAAAGCGTATAGCACCCGACTCTAGAGCCATTTTTGATAAAGTTGCAGAATCACTCATTTTATAGATTCAAAGCTCTTGTGAATGAACCGTTCTTTGGTTCCTGATTGAATAGAACCCAGCCCACGAAATGTAATCCCCATAAGAAATCTTGTTTCTTGAGCCCCTGCACTAGTGGCTGATGTGTTGTTGAAGTTGTTTCTTTGGATAACATCAACATTAAATCCCCAACATTTACAGGGGTCATCATACAGTAAACTTAAATTACTTTCTCGATGAGTTGCGGTTATCTCGTCTAGCCTGGTACTGGCTTTTAAATTCCATCCTTTTTTGAAATCCCAATCCACCGTTGCCATAGAGGTTGCATCGCCTCTTCGGGTGAATCGTCTTTCAAAGTACAAGGTAAGTGCATCCATCGGTCTAAACCCAACTTGAAGGTTGAAGCTTTTTAAAACTTTATTGTTTACGTCATAAGTAGAATCCATGTTCAGTAAAAGGGGATCGGCAAGCCTACTATCGATATCAAAACGTATATCCGAAAAAGGTTGGCTGGGGTTGCCGGGTATACCGACTCTGTCTGCTTCTCGAAGATCATAACTTTGGCTGAGGATAAACCTTAAAGCTTCGCGTGTGTCAAAATCACCTTTGCCATCTGATTCTTTCAGAAAAATTCTTTGAGTCAAAGAATAATTGATCAGGCTGTGAGGGTTGATCCTATCTATGAAGTCAAATGATTTAATTTTTTCTTTATCGTTTCTATCAAGGTCAGGGATATAACTAAAAGTGAGCCTAGGTTCCAGCAAATGTTTAAATTTAGGAATGATTTTGTTGCTAGTTTCGAAGACCTTTTCAAACGTAGGTCCTTTAAGTGTTGCAACTAAATCTATACCTTCTCGGGAAAAAAAGCCTGCATTGTTCTCCCCCTTACTATAGAGGGTTTCACGCACACCAAGGGTTGAGGCAAAGTTTAGCCAGGGTGCTATGTTTATCCCTCGGGTTAACTGAGGATGAAAATCTAGTCTCTGAACGGAAAAATTATTGTCTACGCTTGGATCTGAATTGAGATCTGTTAAGAAGGAAGTAAACCTAGTGTCTTGATTAAAATAAAATTGGGATTCTCCTATAGCTTGCCTTTGAACTTTATATGTTATTTGAGGGAGCTCTCCGAGAGTCTGATCGCTAGCAATATCGGTACTATCTCGAAAACGAGTAAGAATTTCCAGGCTACTGCTATCCCAACTTTTTCTTACCGTTGCATAGGAATTAGAAATTCGACGATTTCTTAAACTAATGTTATCGTTAAAAGTTTTGTTGAATTCCTTTCCTTCCAAATCCAGGACTCCATTGAATAAAAAACCCATAGGTAGGTTTTGTGTATGTTGGGCATCTACCTTCCAGTATGTATCACCTGTTATTTTGTCATCGACAAATGATCCGGTTAATAATCCTTTGGTCGTGTGACTGGGAGTATAACGATATTCAATTCCAGGACTAATTCCACGTTTACTTCTATATCCGAGTCTAAAGGTCGCATCAGAATGATCATCGATTGCCCAAAAATATTCATTGTTTAAGGTAGTGCCATCGATATCACTGCTGCCAAATCCCGGAAACAAAAAACCACTTTTTCTTTTTTGGTCCATTGGCAGATAACCGGCAGGAATATAAAGTATCGGTGTATCTCTTATTTTTAAAACACCGCCCGTAAAAACGGCTCTATCACCTGTAATAATATCCATGGACTCAGCTTCAAATAACCAGTCAGGCAACTTTCCAGTGCAGGTAGTGAGAGATACAGATTTTGCTTTATAGTGCGTGTTGGAAAGTCGAGATAATTTGCCACTTTTTATATAATACTTTTTTCCAAGACGTCCTCTTGTTTGGAAGATTTTTCCTTTTTCACTTTTAATATTGAATCGTGAGATGTTGGCTTTCAATTGAGTGCCGTCATCATTTTTTAAAATAACGTTGCCTTTAGCCACGCCTTCTCCTGTTTTATTATCGATCTTGATTTTATCTGCTTGAATGGTTTTGTTTGCCATTCGAATTTTTACTTTTCCCCATGTCCATATGATCTCATCTTTTACGTTTTGCCTTATGTGATCAGAAATTATTAACACTTCATCTTTTTTCTGTTTTCTTGCATGTTTATTATTTTTGTGGGAACTAACTCCAGTATTATCCTTGTGAATCCGACCCGGGAAGTTCAGAGACTTTGGCATTTTTATATCGTCTGAGGGAGATAGAGGTTCACCATTCCCCCAATACCATTCAGGGGTGTTATCTGGAACACGGGGACGAAATAACCTGTTTAAAGTTTCGGAAGCATTTGTAGAAAGGGGTGTGCCATCAGCCCAGAACCAATCTGGAATATAACCGGGAACTATTTCGAAACCAGATTCAGTTAAAATTACCTCATCATCTGAATAAATTAGGTCAGACCCTGACGTGTTTGGGTGTAACTCTTCGCTGGAAGAAACATCATTGGTGAATGTGAGGAGAATTCCCAGTATTAGAAGGATTTTTATCATTTTTAAAACATTTTTTAGCTTCTGCCACAGTAAAAATGGACCCAGTGATACAGACCAAATCGTCTGGCTTTGTAATTTCTTTGATTGCTTGTAACGCGCTGGAAACACTTTCTGAAACCTGAACTTTTTTGTTAAATTTTTTAAACTTTTCTTTTAATCTTTCAGGTGTTTCCCCTCTTCGGGGGTTAACCTGAACCAGGTAAAAATAGTCACCAAAATCACTTAAAACTTCGATGATTTTGTCAATTTCTTTGTCTTTCATGAGCCCAAGAATCACAAAACACCTTGAAAAATTAAGGTTTTTGCATAGCTCCGCCGTCATATTGCTGACGCTGGCTACGTTATGGGCACAATCAAGAACCACTATGGGTGCTTCGGAAACGACCTCAAGCCTGCCTTCCCATTGGACCTGTTCTAATCCCTTTTTTAAGATGCCTTCATCACTTTTACCCAAAAACTTATTGCAGGCTGCAATTGCTAAACCTGCATTTTTGGCTTGAAAATGACCCATTAAGGGTAATTTCAGACCTTTTAACTCTGTTTTCCCAGCAAAATAATTTAATACTTGGTGGCCACTTTTGACCTCGACTTGCGTTGTTTGAAACTCCCGGTTTAACCTGTAAATCGAAGCCCCTCGATCTTGGGCCAAACTATTGACAACATTAAATATTTCCTCATCCGGTATATGAGCAAAAACTGTACCGCTTTCCTTAATTATGGAGGCTTTTTCAAAGGCAATTTGCTTCAGTTCACTGCCTAAAAATTCCGTATGATCATGAGAAATCGAGGTAATTATGGAGATTTCTGCTTCGCAAAGATTGGTAGCGTCTAGCCGTCCTCCTAAACCGACCTCTAAAATATTTACGTCGGTATTATTTTCTTTAAAATAGAGGAAAGCTAAGACTGTGCCGAATTCAAAAAAAGTTATGGGTATGTCTAGTTTTTTTACGGCCTTTTTAATTCTTAGAATTAGTTCTGTTGCATCCTGTTTTTCAATTAAATTGCGATTAATTTGGATGCGTTCACGAAAATCAAGAAGGTGCGGGGAAGTGTAGAGCCCTGTTTTAAGTCCGGCTGCTCTTAATATTGATTCAATTATGGCGGCAGTAGATCCTTTTCCATTAGTTCCGCTTATATGGACGGTCCGAATTCCAAGATGTGGGTTTTCAAAATATTCTAAAAGTTTCGAAGTATTTTCTAGTCCCAGCTTTATCCCGCTATTTGTGAGACTGTACAAATATTTTAGAGCTTCACTGTATCTTGAATCTTTCATCTAGTTATTGTGTAAAATGATTTAAACTTGTAAAAGATTGCAGTCTATTGAAAATAGAGACTGAAATTAGTTTGATTTAAAATTTTTTTTAATTCCCGGTCCATTTTTTACAAATAGAAGGAATGGGTTTTTAGCAATGTTTATTATTTTCAAAAATGAATAGCTCGCAGTTAACAACTATTCCCCTTATCTCGCTATCCTTTGGCCAGGAAAGGTGGGAGCCTGACCACGAGTGGGAAGAAAAGATATTTAACAACAAAAATTATATCAAAATATTAGTTCCGATCGAACTACCTTTTGACAGCTACGGTATTGACATAAAAGATTCATCTTTGTCTTGTTACTTTGGCATCAATACTATTGCTATCTTTTGTAAAGAAGATTTTCCTGCAAAGGACAATATTTTTTTTGTAGGTTTAAAAAGGAAACCTCCTTTTGTTGGTAAGTTACTAAAAAACGAATCCGAGCTAGAAGGGCAGGGGAGGAAAACTTTTATGACCCCCACGCCTTTACATGTTCCTAAAAGTAAAACATCCCCAATAGCAGATTCGCTACACCATAATCTTATTTTTAAAGTGTTATCAAATCCACCAGGAACGCGTTTTGTTCAGCAATCAAGTATAGTTTGGAAACACCCTCTTATTTTCGTCCAAAAAGAACAAAACTAAAATTAAAAATTTTTAATAAGGGGAAAGATAATATGAAAGAAATTCTTCCTGATATTTATACATGGCATGAATTTTCCGAGGAAAAGCAGTTAAACTTTAACGGCTACTTGCTTATCTGCAGGGGAGAGTCAGTCCTGATCGATCCACCTAGAATGACAGACAATAATATTGCTGAGTTAGAAAACTTGGCTGGGAAAAATTCTGAAAATCCTATGAAGGCAATTTTACTTTCCAATGTTCATCATGAAAGACAGGGTAATATGTTTAGAAATAGATTTGGGGTAGGTGTTTGGATAAATGCAAAAGATAGCGCTGGATTGGAAGAAACAGCGGACAAAAAATTTTCAGACGGGGATGCATTGCCTTGCGGACTCACAACCGTTGAATTTGAAAATCAGAAATCACCAGGGGAGTCTGCATTTTTTCTCAAGGAAAGGGGTGTGATGATTGTTGGAGATGCCTTAATTGGCAAGGTTCCAGGAAAACTAAATATGATGCCTCCAGATAAATATAGAGACCTGGAACTAGCGAAAAGGGGATTAAATAAAATTTTGGATTTTGAATTTCAAAGTTTGTTAGTGGGAGATGGAGCATCTATCCTCAATGATGCAAAAAGAGAAGTAAAGTCTTTTCTTGAAAGTTAAGTTTTTATATTAGCAAGGGTACAAGATCTTTCCAGAATTGAACTCCTTCCTTCGACCAGTCTAAACCCATAAAATTTTGGTTTTTGATAGGAAACACTCGAATTAATTTTAGGTAACCCAGAGGTTGGATTATTTTTTGTAGGCTTTCAGTTTTAAGATGAGAGGCCAATAAAAAATTTTCATCAATGATTTCCCATTCCCAGGGATCAGGCGCAAGGGAAACATAGATGTTGTTGTAAGGCTCTTTGTGGTGGTTTTCTATTAGTTTCTCTAAATATATTGAAAGTTTTTTACCTTTGAGGATTAACGAAAATCCCAGATAGTGGCCCCACCAAAAAAGGGTCCTCATGGTGAACATTTCTATTTTGGAAAAGTTTTGCGGGTAATCTAAAGAAAGATAGGGGAAACCCTTGTGATTTTCTCCTCTGGCTATTTGGTTTTTGACCAAGTCTAGTCCATCGGGCAGATCTAAAGATATTCGGGTTATCTCTTGTTCTAGGGCTTTTTGTAAAGTAATTAATCGTTGTTCAACTTTTTTAAGAATGGTTGGCTTAGTCTGAAATACCTCAACGTGATTGACGAGCCTTAATTCTTTTTCTGACCAAGCCGAGGGTTTGCTGTTGTCAGAGTTTTCAGTACTCATTAATTTTTTAGGGGTAGAGGGGGTAAAGCAAAAAAGGCGTAAAAGAGTTTGCTTAAAGCTCTTTTACGCCATCACATAAAAATTTATTTATTTTTTTCTGCTATTTCTTCTTTTTGGCGAGCTAGAATATAGCCGTGTATACCATCCTCTTGCTCGTCGCTCAGGCCAACTATTTTGCAACGACAAACATTTTTTTCGTCAATTTTAAGAATTTCGGTTTCGACTTTATAATCCCCTTTATTTTTGGGTAGTATTATTTGCATGGGATATGTAGCTCCCAACTCGAAACCTTTGTTGTCAAAAGAAATTCCACCTGCGCTGATATCAACTGCTTTAAGCTTAACATCGCCAACTTTCAGCAGAATCGGGTTTTCATCTGATGGGTAAACCCTGAAAGACCCACGTACTTCAGACGGGCTTTTAAACATTTTTTTTTCTTTTTCTTTATTTTTTTTCCAGAACAAATTCTACCCTCCTATTTCTAGCTCTCCCCTCTGCTATATCGTTTCTTGCCAAGGGAAAAGTGTCAGCGTAACCCGTGGCAGTCATTCTTTCGGGCTCGGCCCCTCTATCAACAAAATACCTTAATACAGCTGTCGCGCGTCCAGCGGAAAGCTCCCAGTTGGTGGGGAACATTGCCGTCGATATGGGCTCATCGTCTGTATGGCCCTGAATGTGAATTTTATACTTGGGGTATTTATTTACTACCCGAATCACTTCATCTAAAACAGGCCTGGCCGACAGATTTAGATTGGCCTTGCCTGGTGGGAATAAAGTCGCACCAGGTACACGAACTATTATCTTGGCCGCATCGGTTTCGACTTCCAAACTGGAGTCTTCAGCGACCTCCTCCATTTTCGACAATATATCGTCAGATTGCATTCCTGTCAAACTACTAATTGACTCCTTTACTTCCACAGCATCCATAAGCTCAAGCACGCCTACAGACGCAGTCTCTTCACCAGCAAGTACTGATTTCACTGTTGAAATATTCTTAGATGCAATGGCATACATAAGCACAAAAAACACCATGAGAAGGGTTACCATGTCAGCGAAGGTAGCCATCCATTCGGGAGCACCTTCATCACATGGCTCACATTCAGCTCCGCCTCCACCTTTTCCCTGTTTATTTGCGTTTGCTATTTCATCTTCAAATTCCTCTTGGAGTTTTTTAATTTCTACTTCAAGTTTCTTTTTAAAATCCTCTTTGAAGGAGTTTAATTGTTTTTCAAGTTCAGCCTTTTCTTCCTGTAGTCCTCCGAGGGATTCCTTCAATTCTTTAATCATTTCGGAGGGTAGTTTAGTTCCCTCTCCCTCTTCATCGCCTTTACCGTAAAGGACTTTCTCATATGAGGCAATTTGCTCTGTTTTTTCTTTAATTTCTTTTTTATATTTTTCAACAGCTTTTTCATTTTCCTTTTTTAGCTTTTTAACTTTCTTTTTTAACTCTTTTTGAGCATCTGGTTGGTCACGCAGTCGTTTTATTTCCTGCTCCATCATTTCTTTTTCTTTATCTTCTAGTTTTGTATTGCCACCCTTTTCTTCTAATTGTTCTTCAAGAGCCTGGTTTTTGAGTTTTAGTCTTTTAAGCGCTTTAACGAGTTTTGGGTCTTTTTTTTCGGTGCTAGATTCTTGGGAAGAGGCGGTTTCCGCTTTAGAAGAGTTTTCTAATTTTTTAGAGAGGTCTGTATTTTCTTTTTTCGACTCATCCAGCTTTTCTTTAAGTAATTTTATGGCTTTTTGACTTTTCTCTATTTCCTTAGAGAGTTTTTCATCTGTTTCTGAACTTTTTTCATCTTTTGTACCTGATCCCGACTTAGAGGTTTCGCTAGAAGCATATTTTATTTCTTGATCTTTTTTGGCGACCGTTTCTGTCAGGTCTTTGATTTTTTCTTGGCTAAGTTTTAGGATATGTTTTACCTTAGCGTCACCTTTTTCTTTTTCAGCATCCCGTTTTTGTAACTCCACTGCTTGAATACGGAGTTGTTCTTTTACCATTTCGATGCTGTCGCGAGGGCTCATAACAATGTGCTTTTATTTGGTAACCGTAAAATTTTAAGACTTATTTCCCTTTTCCTCTTTTTTCATCCATTGGTTTTCTAAGATTAGAGGGAATAAATGAGGAAAGCTTCTCATAAACGACCATAGGATTATTTTCTTGTACTATGCTTGTTGCTCCCTCAAACATTATCTCAAGATTGACAACTTCTATTTGAGTTCTTGCCTGCAGTTTACCCATGATTGGATTCATAAACATGAAGGCATACACACTTCCATAAAATGTGGTAAGAAGAGCTACAGCCATTGAGGGACCAACTGATGAGGGATCATCCAAACCATTTAACATTTGCACCAATCCAATTAGGGTACCTATCATTCCAAAGGCAGGTGCGTAAGAACCCATTTTTTTGAAAACATCTTGAATTATTGCATGTCTTTTTTTCATTGCTTCAATTTCAATTTGCATCGTGTCCCTTATTAAATCTTCTTTGGTTCCATCTGAAATCAGTTGGCATGCTTTCTTAAGGAATCTAGAGTCAAATTCCAACTTGCTCAAAGCCACAAGACCTTGCCTACGGCTTATAGTACAAAGTTCGACCATCGTAGCCACCATTTCATTCCAATCATGTTTGTCGGAGCTAAAAACAATAGCGGCTGCTTTAACCGCTGCTTGCACATCTTTAATCTGAAAGGTAATACAGGTTGCTGCTAAAGTACCGCCAATAACGATCAGAAGTCCTGGAGCATTAAAAAAAAGCATTAGTGGCGAACCAATTAAAATTGATCCTATGATTAGGCCGACTCCTACAACGATCCCACCGAGCGAAGCATTATCCACGGTTTAGTCCTTTATAAAAATAATTAAGTAATTCAATATAAATGGAAGTTTTAAATTTATCATCACATAAAGCTTTCTGCAATCTTTTCCGTAGGTTAGCTTGGTTGCTTGATTTTACTAAAACTCCTTAGTTCAAGGCAAATTTTTGCATAAATTCCCTATTTCCAACTGCTTATCCTATGGTTTTGTTCATAACGGTATTTTTTAAATCTAGAATTAGCGTAAAATTAAAAATTATTGGATTTTTCTTTGTTTTTCTGGAAATCATTGCGGTTTCAGACATCCGCCCCCTTATTTTCTCTAACAATATGAAAAATAAGACGAAAACCGGTATCGAACTGTGTTGAGTAATTTAAATGCTTTCTTTATTCAGCATACAAATGGCAATGTACAAAATGTCCTTTGTCCAGTTCCATCTGCTTTGGAGTTTCTATTTTGCAACGATCCATCACTTCCGGACAGCGAGGATGAAAGTGGCAGCCGGATGGAGGATTGAGTGGTGATGGGACATCACCTTGAAGGGTCGGACATTTTTTGTCAGCCGGGTTTAGGGATGGCTTGGAGCCCAGTAATGCCTGTGTGTATGGGTGTGCAGCTTTTCTGTTGAGCAGCTCTGTAGGCGCCATTTCAATAATCTTTCCAAGATACATCACCGCCGTCCTTTGCGATAAGTGTTTTACAACGTTTAAGTCATGAGAAATAAACATTAAAGAAAGATTGTTTTCCTTCTGCAGAGATTGAAGTAAGTTTATTATTTGAGCTTGAATAGAAACATCTAACGCAGAAACAGGTTCATCACAGACGATGTATTTGGGGTTTAGGGCAAGAGCGCGCGCTATACCAATTCTTTGTCTTTGGCCACCGGAAAATTCGTGAGGGAAGCGTTTCAAATACATTTTAGAAAGCCCCACTTTTTCCATTAAGGATTCAATTTTTTTCTTTAGGGCATTGCCCTTGGCTAAGCCATGAACTGACAAGGCCTCGCCAATAATATTTTCTACAGTAAATCTTGGGTTTAGGGAACTATAAGGATCTTGAAAAATAATCTGCATTTTGGGGCGAATCATTGCCAACTCTTTACCTTTTAAACTTAAAATATCTGTGCCTTCGAAAAAAACTTTTCCAGACGTGGGTTCAAGTAGACGGAGGGTCATTCGACCGAGAGTAGTTTTCCCACAACCCGACTCTCCCACCACCCCAAGTATTTCTCCTTCTTTAATCTCAAAGGAAATATCGTCGACGGCTTTAACCGTCCCTATTACTCGAGACAATAAACCACCATATAGGGGAAAATATTTTTTTAATGATTCGACTTTTAAAATTGTTTTCATGGGGCTTCGTCATAGAGCCAACAGGCTGTTAGATGCTGCGCTTTTTCAATGTCAAGAGGTTTTAGCTGGGGCAATTCTTGTTCGCAAACATTCATTTTATCTGGGCAGCGTGGATGAAAGGCGCAACCCTCGGGAAGAAAAGAGGGATGTGGAACCGCTCCTGGTATGGTTTCAAGCTTTTCATTTGTTGTATCTTTTGGCAAGGAGTTGATTAAACCCTTGGTGTAAGGATGTGATGGCGATGCAAATATAGTTTCGACTGGCGCTTCTTCAATAATTTTTCCGGAATACATGACCGCGACTCGGTCTGCATACTGTGCAACGATACCAAGATTATGGGTAATCAATAAGATGGACATTTGTGTTTCTTTTCTTAACTTATCCAACAAGTCCAATATCTGTGCCTGGATAGTAACATCTAAAGCGGTAGTGGGCTCATCTGCAATTAAAAGTGAAGGTTGACAGACAATGGCCATGGCGATCATCACTCTTTGCTTCATTCCGCCAGACAGTTCATGAGGGTATTGGTCAATGCGCTGTTCGGGTGAGGGCATGGCTACTTTTTTCAAAACTTCAAGAGCCAAATTTCTCGCTTCTTCTAAATTTTTATTTTGGTGTAGACAAATTGCTTCGGTTATTTGATCGCCAATAGTGAAAATCGGATTCAGAGAGGTCATGGGCTCCTGAAAAATCATGCTGATTTCGTTACCACGGATTTTTTGCATCTCGAATTCAGATGCTTGCAGGAGGTCTTTGCCCTTAAACAAGATGCGGCCGCTTTCAAATTTCCCAGGAGGCATGGGTATTAGGCGCATAGCACTTAAAGCAGTAACCGATTTTCCACACCCGGATTCACCCACCAGTGCTAAGGTTTCACCCAAATTAATTGTTAGATCCACATTGCGTACGGATCGGACAATATTTTCTTCGGTGTGAAAAAAAGTGCTTAGATCTTGAATTGCCAGTAGAGGATCTTGGGAGTGCATAGAGTGTGGATGGATTTAGTCCTCCGGAGAATCATCGTGATCTTCATGATCATGGCCTGTATGATCTTCTGGTTCATCCAAGATATCTTCATATCGGTATCCGTCGTCTTCGTCAATGTCATAGCGATTGAGTCGGGTGTCAATTCTTTCTGACCACAAGTCGATTCCACCCTCTAGGCATTTGACATTCGTATATCCGCGCTGCATCAACCATTTCTGGAAACTAGGGCTGCGATCCTGTTTCCAGTCGATCAGGACCATTTCTCTATCTTTTTCGAAGGAACTCAAAACGTGTTCGTTGTTTTCAGCGTTGATAATATGTGAGCCTTCTAATTTTGAAATGTCCCGTTCCCAGCTTTCACGAATATCTAACAGCACCGGCTTATTGCCTTTATCCAATTTTGTCTTTAACTCTTCGCAGGACATAATGGCAATATTTTTTTCGGAGAATTCTTTGTT
>CAYYIR010000043.1:0-12234 GCA_964471995.1 uncultured Nitrospina sp.
AAACTATTTTCTTTTAGTATTGGAAACTGGTTTAATTTAAGGACTGAGCAAACCCTTCAATATTCAATGGATATAGCCCGAGATTATTACTCTGAATTTGAAAACAGAGCTCTTTTAAAAACAAAAAATATAGAAAATTTTATAAAAGATAACAATCTATATCTAAAAACAAACAGAGAAAAATTATATACATTTGTTCGAAATAAAACCTCAGAATATAATCTAGCAGGAATAATCATTTATGACGATAATCTAAAAGAAATAGCCTCCTCAATAGACTCTCTCGTATTACCCGATACAAAAAATTTAAATCATGCAAAATTGATTCAAAAAAGTATAGATGGAGAAAGGTTTACTGAAATCCAAACAATTCAAGGAAAAAATGTAATGGTTGTGGTTGCTCCTCTTACAGAAACCATAAATGAAAATTTAATGATTTGGGGTTATATTCTAACTCTTACTCCGGCTTATAAAAATTCCTTGGGCAAGGTCGAAGCAATAAAAATTACTTATCAGGATTATAAACAACAAAAATACCTTCAGCTTCCAGTAAGCGCCAACTACCACATCACATTTTTACTCATAACATTATTGATTCTATTTTCGGCAATTTGGCTTGGTTTTTATATGGCTCGTGGAATCACCGTTCCAATCCAGCAATTGGCAGAAGGAACAAGACGTATAACTGAAGGTGACCTAACCTTTAGAATTGGTGTGCGAGCTACAGATGAAATAGCATTACTTGTTGATTCTTTTAATACTATGACAAAAGAACTAAATGAAAGCCGTATAGATATTCAACAAGTCAACCAAAACTTAAAACAGACAAATATCGAATTAGACCGAAGAAGGAATTATATCGAAACAATTTTGGATAATATTGGTGCAGGGGTTATCTCAATCGACAAAAAAGGTCGAATTACTACTTTCAATAAGGCAGCGGAAAATATTCTACAATCAAAAGACCAAAATATATTTGGATCAAACTATAAAGATGCATTCGACCACTCCTATCATGAACCAATTCGGAAACTAATTCAAAAAATGAATATTCAGAATCAAAACTCCATTGAGGAGCAAATGGAGTTGAGAGTTAAAGGTACAAATATTAACCTTCTTATCAATATTCAAGTCTTAACCGGAGTATCACAAAAATATAGAGGGATGGTTATTGTTTTTGAAGATCTAACTCAGTTAATAAAAGCTCAAAAAATCGCAGCATGGAAAGAAGTTGCTCAGGGAATTGCACACGAAATAAAAAACCCCCTAACCCCTATTCAACTTAATACGCAACGCTTAAAGAAAAAGTATTATCAAAACCGAGATGATTTTGCGAAAGTTTTTGATGAAAGTATTAATATTATTACGCAAGAAGTTGAAGGTATGAAAGACCTTTTAAACGAATTTCTTAGATTTTCTCGAATGCCCTCTCCAGACCCCAAAATGACTTCCTTACATAAATTAATTGATGATATTCTAATTTCTTACTCCGAACATGAAAAAAATATTGAAATTAAAAAAAGCTTTGATCCCGACTTAGCTCAGTTAACCATCGACCCGGAACAAATAAGACGGGTTCTAATTAATCTTTTTGAAAATTCTACAGACGCTCTAGATGAGGGAGGAACTATTCAAATTCAAACAAAGGTTCTTGATAGTAAAAAAGTTGTACGAATTGAGTTTTCTGATAATGGCGTAGGTATTTCATCCGCAGACCGGGAAAAGCTGTTTCTACCGCATTTTACAACTAAGCGAAGAGGCACAGGATTAGGATTGGCTATTGTAAATAGAATAATCATTGATCATAATGGGACTATTAATGTCCAAGACAATCATCCCAGAGGAACTAAATTTATAATTGACCTTCCTTACACACAAAACACACTGGAATTCCAAAACAGTTGATCTAAAGTGTTTCTATTTGTACTAAAAGATAAAGCAAGTCCTTCCATTCAATTGCCAAATATTTTACAATACATCACCCAAATATACTTTTAAAGGTTCATATGGATCAAGGTTTAAAAATTGAATTAGACGACCAATTATTCCAACAATTGAAGAAACTCTGCAAAGGTGATGAAAATATGATGAAGGAATATATTAAAAAATCTTTAAAAGAAAGAATAGATAAGGAAGATCACCCTAATTCTCCCAAAGATAGTTTGGAAAACTATTTAAGTAAAGGACAATCGGGAAGTCGAAATTATGGCGTAAAGGGACAGGGATGGTGAGTTAATATAAATTTTGCAAATACACATTAACTCTTCTCAAAACCAATATTTTTATTGAGCGATAAATATGTCAGATAGATTTATAGATAACGGCAACGGAACGGTAACTGATAATGTATTAAAATTAATTTGGCGAAAAACGGATTCTTTTCAAGACACACAAAAATGGTTAAATTGGTTTAAGGGCCAAGACTACATTGAAATTGCAAACCTTGAAAGATTAGGGGGATATGAAAACTGGCGTTACCCCAAACAAGACGAGGCATGGTCTCTTTTTGACCTCAAATTTAAGAATACTGACAAGTATGGAGACGAAATTTATTTACCTTCTGTCTTTGAATCTGGAAGTGCGGGAACTACATGGACTAATGCAGAAAAAGATTCTTCAGCACTTGTGATTCAATATGAAGATGGGATGAAGGTTTGGCCATCGAAATATGCGCATTTAAATATGGCTTACCGAATGGTCAGAGATTTGGGAGAGTGATTAATTCAATCTTTGGAACTCTGGACGCAAGGGATAAACAATTTTTATCTTAGTCTTCTTAAACCCATTATAATTAAATCCTGCCGGAATAACGAATCGTATTTTTGAAATTTTTGTATTTAATCTTTTAAATTCTAATGGATGCACTCGCTGGGCACCAAGTTCTAAGATCAATGGTTTTTCTAATGGCAAATTCAAGGTACCCACAGCAGTTTCTTCAAGATTAATTTTTACTGATCCAGGATTTATCCCATTTACAGCAAAACTTCCTTCCGCTAAATGGACACTACTTCCTTCATTAAAAACACGCCAATTATACCTTGTATCAAAACCTCTCGCCCTTGATGTCAAAGAAACAGGATCCATAAATTGAATATAAGCTTCTCCTTTACTTCGAAAAAAGTAAATATTTCGCATTGACCATAGGCCAAGCTCTTTTTCAAAACTCCTTTTAGCCATTAAAGCACAACTGCGCTGTTTTAATAAAACTTTCAAAGGAACACGCTTTTTACGTATAAGATTTTTACGAATTTTTAAAGAATTAGGATCCATTAAATTACAGGATGCCAATGCAAGCTTCAAGTCTCTTACTGAATCTGGAGCATTTTTGATTTCATTTTCCATTAGCCGAACCAACTTTTTCTCAATTTCAGGATGATAATCTCTAGCCATCTCTCGGGTAATCTTAATTACCCTCTCCCAGTTTTTGTTTTCTATGGCCTTTTGAAAATCCAAGGTCACCTTTGCTACATATTCTATATCTTCTTCGAGGAAATAATGTTTGCCTCCAAAAACCTTTTCCTTTAAAAATTGATATCTTTTAGGATGGCTAAATTGGAAATAAGGATAATTGATATATGCCGCTACCGAATTGGCAAAGTCTTCCTGTGCATTTTGCCTTGAATAAGTGGGCAGTTGGAGAGTAGAAACAGGAGCATAATGAAGTTTGGCAAAATTATTTAATGGTGTAAATAGGTAATCGTCTCCTGGACGTGAATCTAAAGCTGGGAGGTGGATAAGCTCAAAATCAGTTATTTTTAACCACTCATCCGAAAACGAAAGGTAATTCTCAAACATATCATAAATATGAGCCATCTCATGCTGGACAATATTATTTATGTCTTCCTGATCTTCGTAAAAAAGTTTGGTATAAAATTCAATCCTAGGTTCTTGATTCCCTACTTCTACCTGATAAACCATGCTTGCGTTTCTATACACCGTTTGGAAACTGGGAAAAGTAGCAGCTGGAATATCATCCACCGACATACCCTCTGGGCCTCTCCTAAACTTACTAAGAAGATAAAAGCCCTTAACTCCTTTAATTTTTAAAAATGTCTCTGGAAGGTTTGAAAAAGCAATTGACAGTTTTTTTATTTCCCAAGGCTTCCATTCATGCTCTAAATCAATCAATTCATAACCAAACCTGTTTACAAACTCTGCTTTTAACAGATTTATTTCATCACGGTAATTGCCAGGATGTTCATAAAATGGACGCTTTGTTTCCTGAGTAAATCCATCCCCAGAAAAATAAAATACATGAAAAAATCCCAATAAAAACAAGACAAGAAATCTTTTAGCCATTCCGGAAATTCTCCTAAATTATTGCTTATATTTGAAGGTTAACAAATCTCGAAGTCTTTAGCTATAGATCAATTATTAAATAGTTTTAATTGTTTCAATAGGTTGTATATTTGTCCCTAGAAAAATATTTTCTTACAATTTCCGCATCTTTCTTCTAAGTAAAACATCTAATAAAAATCTCGATTAATACCCTAAAATAGGAGGTTTATATATGGCAAAATTGGCTGGTAGTGATGTAAAAATGATCAAATTAAATCCAGAATGGTCTGTGGAAAAAGCAGCGACTATTCCCATCGAGCAAGAACTGTCGATCGATGACTATAAAGGAAAAAGGCTAATAATTACGCTACCAGGTGCAGGTGGTTTCTGTAATAAAGAGTTTGATTTGATTAAAGAAAATGAAGAGAAATTTAAAGCGGCTGGTGCCGATGAAATTATTGTCATCGTTGGAACAGATATTTTATCCAATGCGGGTAGAGGACTTCCTAACCTTTTACAAGATGTAAATCAGGATTTTGGAAACGCCAACAAACTTACATTGGAAGGCGTAAAAAGCCGTTATCTCAATCGTGCAGTTATTGCTGTTGATGCAAACGGTGAGCAAGTAACCAGAGAGGATTCAGAGCTTTTAGGTTGTAGAACCTTAGATGGATTGGTGGATGTGGCCAAAAAGGCTTTCGCTTAATAAATTTTATCACAAGACATTCCTGACCCTTAGGTCAGGAATGTTTAAATATTTTTCGTTCCTGAAATTCACCCTTTTTTGTCAAGGGTGCTCAATATAGATTCTAAGTCCTGCCTTATCTCCTTTTTCCATCCAATGAAATCTTCCCGATCAAAAGCAATATCCAATTGAACTTCTTTTTTCTTATTTTGCTTTAATTTTTTCCTAGCACCAGCTAACGTAAACTTTTCTGCATAAAGTAATTGCTTAATTTCGAAGATTAACTCAAGATCCTTTTTTTGGTAGAGCCGCTGGCCAGATTTATTTTTTTTGGGTTTAAGAGATTCAATCTCTTCTTCCCAATACCTAAGCACATGCTGCTCTACTCCAACAAGGTCAGCAACTTCACCAATTTTAAAAAATAATTTTTCAGGAATCGGGGGTATCTTCATTTCTGTCCTGGTCTGTAGAAGCAAGTAATTGTTTACTAGGCTTGAAAGTTAAAACGGTGCGGGCACTTATTCTAATTGATTCTCCTGTTTTAGGATTGCGTGCTCTGCGAGCATTTTTTTTCCTCAAAATAAAACTAGCAAATCTTGATATTCGAACATTTTCACCTTGAGCAAGATGTCTTTTTATTTCATGAAATATAATCTCTACAGCTTGAGCCGCTTCATGGCGTGTAAAACCTACCTTTTCATAAACCAAGTCGACGATATCAGCTTTAACAAGAGTTCCATTTAAGTCTACTTTTTTCAATATAACTACCTCAAAAGTGGGAATCTAATATTTGAGTATTTCATTTTCCAGGTCAATGCTTCTCTTCAAAATCCTTATTTGAGTTCTCAATTATTTTTTTCATAAGATGATCAGGAACATCTTCATAATGGTCGAATTCCATCACAAACATTCCTCTTCCTCCAGTCATTGAAGTTAAATCCGCTGCATAATTCAACACTTCTGCCATAGGAACATGGGCACGAATTGTTTGGATGTCTTCGCCGGGATCAATTCCTTGAATCTTCCCTCGTTTGGCATTCAGATCCCCCATAACATCTCCAACTTGGTCATTTGGAACCACAATTTCCATATTCATTACTGGCTCAATAAGAATAGGTTTGCAATCCGGTATCCCTTTTTTAAAACCTAAAGATCCTGCAATTTTAAAAGCCATTTCAGAGGAATCTACATTATGGTAAGAACCATCATATAGACTAACCTTAACATCAACCATGGGATAATGGGCTATAATCCCATTGGACATGGCTTCCTCGATCCCTTTTTCAACAGCAGGAATGTAAGTTTTTGGAATCGCTCCACCAACTATTTTATTTTCAAATATAAAGCCTTCCCCTCTTTTTAAAGGAGAGATTTCTATCCAAGTATCACCGAATTGCCCTTTACCGCCAGTTTGTTTTTTATATTTTCCCTGCACCTTAGTAGTACCCTTTATTGCCTCGAGATATGGAATTTGTGGGGCTTTAACATCAACTTCAACTCCAAAGCGAGCCTTTAACCTTTCCAAAGACACATCAAAATGAGCCTGCCCCAACCCTGAAATCAACAATTCACCGGTTTGAGAACTTCGCTCAACTTTAAGAGTTGGATCTTCCTCAGTGAGCCTTTGCAAAGCCTGACTAATTTTTTCTTCATCTGCTCGGGTTTTAGGTAGCAGAGCCCTTGAAAAAACTGGTAATGGGAAAATGATGGGAGGAAAAATAACTTTCTCATTTGAGTCAGAAAAAGTATCTCCTGTAATGGTTTGTTTAAGCTTGGCCACGGTGCCAATGTCTCCGGCTGAAATCTCAGAAACGGAGATCTGAGTTTTACCTTGGAGCATATAAAGCTGCCCAATACGTTCCGAAACATTTTTCGATGTATTATATATTGAAGAATCTCCTTTAATAGCCCCAGAAAACATTCTAAAGAGAGTCAATTTCCCCGCATAAGGGTCTGCAACTGTTTTAAAAACTAGAGCAGAAGCTACGTCACCTCCGTTTGCAGATACAGCTATCTCTGTATCATCCTCCATTTTTTTAGCTTTTACAGGAATCCGATTTTCAGGTGAGGGAAGATATTTAACAACAGCTTCCAATAAAAGGTCTACACCTATATTTTCTAACGCAGATCCACATAAAACAGGGATCAATTGACCATTTTGAATGCCTTCTTTTAACCCACGCGAAAATTCTTCTTCCGTTAACTCCCCGCTTTCAAGATATTTCTCTATCAATTCATCATCAACTTCAGCAACCGCTTCCATTAATTCCGCATGACTGATCTCAATTTCTTCGGAAATATCAGCTGGCACATCCTCCAGGGTTCCTTTACCTTTTTTTTCCTTTTCATATACAAAAAACTTATTCTCGATCAAGTCAACAATTCCTGAAAAATTTTCACCGACTCCTTGAGGAAGATGAATGAAAATTGGAGTTATCTTAAATTTGTTTTTAATAGTTTCTAAAATTGAACTTATATTAGCTCTTTCATGATCCATCTTATTTAAAAAAATTATACGGGGTAAATTTAACTCGTCTGCCCATTTCCAAATTTTCTCAGTATAAAATTGTACTCCTTCAACGGCACTTACAACAAAAACCAGACCATCAACAACCCTTAAGGCGGATGGTGTATCAGCTATAAAGTTACTGCTTCCTGGGGTATCTAGAAGATTAATTTTTGTTAAATTAAATTCACAAAATGCCACGGAAGAATTTATTGAATGTCCTCGCTTTATTTCATCAGGGTCATAGTCCATAACCGAGGAGGTATCACCAACTTTACCCAAACGATCAGAAACCTCTGTTAAAAATAAAACAGATTCGGCCAAAGAGGTTTTGCCCGAACCACCGTGCCCCACAAACCCTATATTGCGGATGTCCTGAAGTTTGTATTGTTTCATATTTCCTCGCTTGGTAAATATGCCAACCTATTTATCGGGAATAAAAACACCACAAAAAATCTGAATCCAACAGTTTTTAGAATCTTAACCATTCCAAATTTCGAGGGAAAAGTCAAAGGTTTATGAATACGAATTTAACAAAAAATATGGTTAAATCGAGTATTTAGGAGGTATAGAGGAACAATTTCTATAACAAATACTAGACCTTTAAAGGTATACAATTCATTTCATTGAGGTTAAAGCGAAAAAATAGCTAAAACTAATTTTTTAGCAAAAAACTTTATCAATCGTTAAGATTCCTCTTTCCTAGATAAAATGAGCCGGATAGGTGTACCCATAAGGCCAAACGTTTTTCTAATGCTATTTACTAAATAGCGTCGGTAGGAAAAATGAATCGCTTCTGGAAAATTCATAAAGCATTTAAAGGTAGGGGGTTTTGTTTTAATTTGAGTGGCATAAAACATCTTTAAAAATTTTCCACGGTAACTACTCATCGGATTTCTTTGAATCGCCTTTTCAAAACAACCATTCACTTGACTCGTTGGTATTCTCCTAGAATACTCCAAAAAAATCTTTTCCGTATGCGGCAAAATTTTATCAATCCGCATACCTGATTTTGCAGATACCGTTAAAATAGGAGCAAAATCTAGAAACTTGAGTCTATGTCGCACTTTTTGTTCAAAATCTTCAAATGATATTTCATTTTCTCGCATCAAATCCCATTTATTTCCAATTATAATGCAGCCCTTGCCCCGATCCAAAGCATACCCAGCTACCGTGGCATCCTGATCTGTAACCTCTTCCATTGCATCCAACAACAAGATCGCCACATCACAACGATCTAATGACTTTAGCGCCATGATTACGCTGAATTTATCTAGTATCTGTTTGGTCTTACCTTTTCTACGAATACCCGCAGTATCTATCAGTACAAAATCTTGCCCATTTACTTGAAGGAATGTATCAATAGAATCTCGAGTCGTTCCTGGAATATTTGAGACAATACACCGGCCGGAATTTAGAAGTTTATTTATTAATGATGATTTACCCACATTAGGTTTTCCAATGACGGCAATTTTAATCGCGTTATTTTCCTGTATCTGTTCTAAATTCTCAGGGAGGAGTTTGGTCAAAGTTTCAATCAATTCATATATCCCATGACCATGCTCGGACGAAACCGGCAATAAATTATCAATTCCAAAAGCATTAAAATCTGGATGCATATCATGCTTAGTTGGCGAGTCAATTTTATTAACTGCAACTATAAAAGGTTTTCCAGATTTCCGGATTTCATCCACCATTTCGCGATCATGTGGCATAAGACCTTCCCGGTTATCTACAACCACGATTACGCAGTCAGCTTCATTTCTTGCCCATTTTCCTTGCTCAACCACTTGGAGTTCTATCGGGTTGCTTTGATCTACATCAATCCCACCCGTATCAATTATCATTGCGGTACGATTTCCTAAGTCTGCCGTACCGTATATCCTATCTCGCGTAACACCTCGCCTATCATTTACAATAGCATTACGACTTTGAGTAAGTTTGTTAAAGAGGGTAGATTTGCCAACGTTTGCTCTACCAACAATGGCAATTATGGGGGATGACATACTAGTTTAAATGGAAGGACCTTTATCCTTCATATACTTGTGGATTCCTTCTGCAATAGAAGATGCTAATTTGTAAAGATATTCTGACTTAGCAAGCATTTTAGCCTCTCTCGGATTAGTTAAAAACCCGACTTCAATAAGAATACTAGGCATATCGGCTCCATGAAGAACATAAAAAGGTCCCTCTTTAACACCCAAGTTTTTTACATTACGATTTATCTTTTTAGATGTCTTATAAAGATTTTCTTGAACACGGCCAGCTAACCTGGATGAATCATTAATTTTAGTTGTAGTAATTAAACTAGCAAGAATCTGCTGTACCTGATCATCATTTACCGATTTTACTAAATCTCCATTTTCCCGAGCTGCTGTTGCCAAGGCCTGTTCATTGTGGGATGTCCCAAGAAAATAAGTTTCAATTCCGTGGGCTGATTTTCTTTTTGCTGCATTGGCATGTATGGATACGAATAAGTCAGCATTTCTCTTATTTGATATTTTACTTCTATCTTTTAAGGGAATAAATGTGTCATCCTTTCTCGTCATCACCACTCGATACTTATATCGACTCACAAGAATAGTTTTAACATGTTTAGATATTTTTAAATTTATATCCTTTTCCTTCATACCTGAGGCACTCATAGCACCGTCATCTTTGCCGCCATGGCCAGCATCCACAACAATCAAAGGCACATCAGCTTGTTTTTCCTTAGCTTTTTTGGGGTTATATAAATACCCCCTTCCAAAACCATCTTTGATATTCACTATCTTTTTAGATGGGACAGCATTAGGAACACGTTTAGTTGGTTTTAAGACTTTCTTTGAAACTTGCCTCGTGGGTTTAGGTACTAAAGGTGGGATGCTTAGGCTTACGACCTTTTTTTTGGGGTTTTCTTTTTGAATTTCATTTTTAAACCTTGAAACAACCCTTTCCTTATCCTTGATAGTAGAAACAGAAACTACCTTCTTCAATGACAAGTCCCGCTTTGCAAAGGAAGTCAGCTTTTGCTGCTTTTGAATATTCATAGGAGTGGTTTTCTCTGCATTTTTACTTTTAGCTACCACCCTAAAACTTTCATATTTTTGCTGAGCTTTTTTAGCTTGATCCCCGTTCGGATAATTTTTAACAATTTTCTTAAATATTTCGGATGCGGAGGCAAGTTTTCTTTTAACTATATAAATTTCCGCAATCCGAAATAAGGCGTCATCCGAAAGGTTTCCAGGGGGGAAATTCGTACAAACTTTATTGTAATAATATGATGCTTTTTCCAGGTCTTTAGGGTTTTTAGAAATAGCGCTCAATCCTTCATACAACTTCCCTATTGTGAATGCTGCCTTGTACGCTTCGCCACTTTTGGGAAAACGATCTACCACTTTTGAAAACATTTTTACTGTTTTCATCCAATGGTGCCTGAACTTTTGTTTTTCAGGAGAAGCCTTTAATTGGTAAAAAGATTTTTGCGCTAAGAAATATATGTCACCCGCCGAGGTCGCAAAAACTAGGTTTGACTGGGTAAAAAATAACCCAAAAATAAAAACCGATATAGATATCTTTGAAATTAGATATTGCATGCAAGCCATCTCATCAAAACAATGGGTATTTTTTTCTTAAGTTATTAATTTTATTGAGGTTTCTTGCTTCAAATATAACATTTCCCAATAGTGGGGGTCAACAAACCTTTTTCTTTCTTTAACGGAAGTCTGGAGGATTTTCCAAAATTAAAAAGGTGCTTTTTCCTTTATTTTCCAAAGGAGAGACGATCCGCTAAGTATGTAGGTAGTCCATTTTCAATGATTTTTTTTTGAGTTAGTGAGAAATCGTAATGAAATCTTTTGAATTCAACCATGCGCTTATCCGAATCATAAAGTATATAGGTAGGTTGGGTGTTACCATCCCGAGGTTGCCCCAAGCTTCCATCATTAAAAATATAGCGGTTTTTGGCTTTCACATTACAGACTTCCGCAGTATGGCAATCAATTATACCTTTAGGGTTTTGTTCTAAAATGATCGGGATATGAGAATGGCCTACAAAACTAAGAGGCACATCAAAACTCTTGAAATGTTTTTCTGCACCTCTTTTATTAACAATATAATGCCATCTCGCAGGTTGGTAAGGTGATGCGTGTACCCAGTAAATTCTGTCTGCTTTCTTATCAATTGGAAGTGATTCGAGAAATCTTCTATTTTTAGGCGTCAGTTTTTTTTTAGTCCATTGGCAGGCCTTAATTGCATAGTCATTGAAATAAGAAACATCCGTTTTTTCAACTACAGCGAAATCGTGGTTCCCTGCAATAATAATATCCGCATGTTTTCTAACCCAATCAATACAAGAATTTGGGTCGGCACCATAACCTACAATATCTCCTAAGCAAACCAGACGGTCAAAAGAAATGGAAGAGATTTCTTTTTCAAATTGTTTTAGAGCTTCGAGATTACTATGAAGGTCTGAGAATATAATATATCGCATAGGCGACTTTATGGAACGACCTTGGAGTCTTTAAATATCTTATCTAAAATTCCGTTTATGAAATCTGGTGATTCATCCGTTCCAAATTTTTTTGCTATTTCAATTGCTTCATTTATAACTACTTTCGGAGGAGTTGTTGAATCAAATAAAAGCTCGGAAATCCCAAGCCGGAGAATATTTTTATCAATGACTGCCATACGATCTTGAGGCCAATTAGTACTTATCTTTTTTAGTAACTTATCGACTTCTTTTTCATGCAATAAAAGTTTTTTAATCAATGCGCGTGTGAAGTTC
>CAYYIR010000044.1:0-10122 GCA_964471995.1 uncultured Nitrospina sp.
GGTTGCTGTGCTAGTGCCTATGCTTTGCTGAAGTCCTACCCCCGATGCTTGATGGCAATAGTAGGAACAGTTGTTGACATTGTTGGTGCCGAATTGGCGCGCAAATAATTGTAAAAGGAACCCTGCTTCATTGCTGGAGCGGCCGCTTGCGTAAAAAAATGTTTTGTCGGGAGACGTGGCCTTTATTTTTTCAGTTATTCTCTGCGTCGCTTCGGACCAGGAAATGGGACGGTAGTGTGAATCGTTTTCTTCACAAATCAAAGGGGATACCAACCGGCCACTTAGTTCCAACTCCTGTGGGGTCCAATGAGATAGGGTATCTACTGAATTTGTTTTGAAAAAGTTTTCTGGTAAAGCCCCCTGCATATCGGAAGCCTGGGCCATGAAAGATTTATTGCAAACAGCCGGGAAGTGACCCTTTTCATCCTTCATCCCACCATTTTGGCCACCCATACCCAGAGCGCAACTTTTGCAGTTGTTGCGGGAAATCAGGGCACGCATCATGGGCCAGATTCCACCAGCGAGGCGAGCCATTTTAAGTGAATAGAGAATCGCTCCCCATCCCCCCGTTTTCCGAGGTAAAGGCATTCAAGCTCTCCTTTACTAAAAAGACCTATCAGGTTCCAATTGATT
Organism: uncultured Nitrospina sp.; assembly: GCA_964471995.1. Classification (GTDB taxonomy): domain Bacteria; phylum Nitrospinota; class Nitrospinia; order Nitrospinales; family VA-1; genus UBA8687. The sequence goes on from CAYYIR010000044.1 coordinate 634, forward strand.
CTTGGGGAACCCAGCCTTTTTGTTTGGCGTTTAATTTGATTTCCAACCAACCTTGTTGCTGATTCGTAATGGTCACTATGGCACCTTCATGCAATTCGAACAAGGTAACGTTTGAAAGATCAAGGCCGGATTTAACTGCAATTTGTTTTGTAAGAACGACACCGGTTTTTGAATTAGAATCTAGATTTAGCTTAATTCCTGTCCCTAAGATAACAATAAATAAAAGTACAAAGGAAACATTTCTGGCGTTTTTTAAAAAGTCTGAGCGAAAATAAAACCAAGCCGTCAGAATTAGCCAGAAAAGAAGGTTTATTGTTAATGCAAGCTTTATGTTTTCATCCAAACTCAAATCATCAACCCAAAAGAAAAAAGTAGAAATTGTTCCCGGTGGGGGGAGGGGGATCTTGTCACTAGTTTGTTGGATTGCAAAACTCAGGTTTGCCTGTAGATTTTCATCGCGTGGGATTAATTTTTGTGCGCGAACATAATTTAAAATCGCGGGCCCAAATTTCCCCATTCGAACATAAGTATTTCCCAGGTTGTAATAAAGGTAACCATTATTGAAACCTTTTTGGATAAGAGACTCGTAAGTGTCTGCTGCAGCCTGGAATTTGTGTTTAGAATATAAATCGTTTGCAATTGCCACTTCACCTGTAAAGTTTTCCGCAAATGTCAACACAGGATGGAAAAGTAGAGCGATTAGCAATAAAAATGTAAAAACATTTCTGGTCAAGAATTTTTCTCCAGGATTTTTATGAGATTTTGCGATTGGTCTAGCAATTCTCGGTTGTTTCCAGATGATTCTGGCGCATATTGCAGGGACTCACATTTTTCTAAGAAAGCTTTAGCTACCTTTATATGGTTGCTTTGGTAATCGGATTCTTTAAGCTTATGCTCAACTTCAGCTGCAGTAATGGCTTTTCCTTCCATATTTAATTTGTCACCAATGTATTCACGGAGTATCTCTGAAAGTTCGCTAGCAAAATCCTTCGAATTCAGGTTTTTAGAATGAGTTAGGCTGTCCAGTTTTTTCAATGCAGTTTTGTATGCTTTTTGGCTTCTATAAAAAGCAACATCGGTGGTCAATCGTTTTTGTTTTCGGATAAAAATTGCGCAAACCAAAAAAAGAATCGCAGGAGAAAAGAATCCCATAGCTATTGTGCTGTTGATTTGGGTTTCAATATTTTTAAATTTATCCAAACTAGTATGCAAAGGAAGAATATCTTCCGCCAGCATATCAATTTCTGGTTCTGTTTTTGTCGGACCGGAAGGAACCGATTGGACCAGGTTAAGGGTTTCCTTTGATGAAGAGGGTCTGACGTTTATTTTTATAGGACGTGTTTCAACTTGCCGGTACTCTTTAAGGGTTGGGTCAAAATAAGGGAGGGTAAAAACAGGTAAAGCCACCGTGCCAGGTTTTAAAGGGACCAGCGCATACTTGAATATTTTTTCTCCGGATATTTGGTTTCCGGCCACCGTTTGGTTGTATTTAGGTTGATCCGGATAAATTTTAAATAATTCTTTTAAATCGGGTTTTAGAAAAGAAACCCGGCGTACATTACCCTTTCCAGAAACAGTAATAGTTAAAGTGGTGGTATCCCCCACCTCCAAATCATTTTTTCCTATATTTCCATTGATACTGAATTCTCCAATGGTATTTATAAAACCTTCAGGTTTTGCCTTGTCCGGTAAGGGGAGTATGTTTACTGCCAATGGTTTTGACCGCAAAACCTTATGTTCCGCACGAGTGGTCTGGCTAAAAAATGGATCATTGAAAAATTGATCGAAGATTCCCGGTCGATTGACTCGATTTTGAGTTCGGTGATAGATATCCAATTCAAGGGTCGCGGCAGGAATTTCAGCCTTGCCCGGTTTAATGGGAAAGAGTGCCACCGATACTTCCTGCACATGGTATCGAATGCCATTCAAAACACTTTGATAGCTTTTTGCCTTACCCAATTCTTCTTTTTGAAAATAATTTGCACCAAAGGGCATATTTAGATCAAAATTTTTAGCTTCGACTCGGTAGTATAATTTGAAAGAATAGATTAACTGCTCACCCACAAACGCTTCTTTTTTGGAAACTGTTGTTTCCAAAAACACAGGTCGATTTCCAGACTGGCTTGGAGACATTGCTTTTTGAACGACAATGTTAATGGGTTGAGTTGAATAGACTTTGTTGTTTGCTCGGACGCGAGCGGGCCCGATTTTAAATTTCCCTGCGTTCATGGGGATCAATCGATAGTTATGGGTGATGGACACGCTTCTTTCCATATTAATGATCTGGGTGGAAGAAGAGGTCCCCGAAGGGGTGATTCGAAAATCCGGCATTGATGGTAATTCGGGAGGCGGTGTGTTCTGTGTCCCCCTAATAGTTATAGATAACTCCAAACTATCTTCAAGAGTAATCTGGTTCCGATCCACTGTTGCCAAGACTTGAATATCATTTGCAAATGCAGGAAGGGCCAGCGAAACCCAAAAAATAAAGAGAGGCAACACTAGTTTGTGATTGATGAGCATCGTTAAACTACCAGGGATTGTATTTATAAGGTTCTGCGGGTTTGGTTTTTCCGGCTTGCATTTGGCTTATTTTTTTTAAATCCTCAGAAAGATTTCCAAGCAACTGCTCTGCTTCCTCTTCGCTTAATTCCTGTGGGTCAGCCTGAGTTGATTCGGTTTCGTTTTGTTGAGGTTCGTTTTTATTTTGGGATTCATTATTTTCGGGTTCCTGATTTTTGTTGTTTTCTTCGTTTTCAGATTTCTGTTTCCCTGGTTCGTCTTTATTCTGTTGGGATTGATCATTTTTGTCGGGATTGTTTTCCTGTTCCTCTTTCTTTTTTAGCTGTTCGCGAACAAACTCCAGGTTGAACTTGGCATCCATATCCGAGGGGTCCAGAGACAAAACCTTTTTATATACTTTTTCAGCTTCCTCAAGCTTTCCCATCTTGAAAAGTGCGTTTCCTGAGTTGTACAGAGAATTTTTTTGCAGGATGGAATCTGCTGAGGGCTCTCCAGCCGCATGGGTGTAGTCTTGCAGAGCCTCTTGGTATTTTCCTTGTTTGTAGTAGGAACTTCCCAAGTTATAGTCAAGCCTTCGGTCTTTGGGCCGGACTAGGCGAGCTTCCGAAAAGCTTTTTTCTGCTTCTGGAAACTGCCCTTCATCGTAATGTTTTAGACCTTCCTGGATATTTGAGTCTGCCTGGTCGGCATAGACGGGAGAAATTATCAAAAGAAGAAGAAGGCCAACAACGAGAGTTAACATGACTCGAAGTTTGCGATCCATAGGTTTTGGTATATACAGGCTCCCGCCGAAGCGGGAACCGGATATTTAAAGGATTAAATATTAGTTATCTTCTGTCGCCCATCAACCTTAGAAGCATCAGGAAGAGATTGATAAAATCAAGATAGAGGGTGAGTGCGCCTCGAATGGCTTCTTTAGTATCTTCATCAGTACCCTCGTTACCCAGTATGTTCATCTCTTTGATCTTTTGGGTATCGTAAGCCGTTAACCCCACAAAGATCAGAACACCCGCATAGGTTATGATCATATGCATCATTGGGCTTTTCATAAAAATATTGACCAGTGAAGCTATGATGATTCCAATCAAACCCATAAAAAGAAAACTGCCCCAGGACGTCAGGTCTTTTTTAGTGGTGTATCCATAAAGACTCATTGCACCAAATGTTCCGGCAGTTACCAGAAAGGTTGATGTTATAGAGGCGGCGGTATAAACGACAAATAATGTGGAAAAAGTTAAGCCGGTCAAACCAGCGTAAAGAAAAAACACGCCAGTGGCTTGACTGACGCTCATTTGCATGACTCGTGATGCAAGGTAGAACACCAGGCCAATTTGAGCAATCATGAGAACAATTGGGATAATGGGATTACCCATTACTATATTGAATAGTGTTGGGGTATTTGCTATGTAAAAGGCCATAAAACCGGTAATACCAAGCCCGGCTGCCATCCAATTATAGACACGTACCATAAATCGTTGTTGCTCTGCTGCTACGGCATCTACGCTCATGGTTCGAGGGGAGTTTTGCATTATATTTTCCTTTCAAATAAAAAATTTATCTTGAATGGTACTTTTTTATTACTACTTACTTCATAAGATTTTCATTCAATTATGTCAAGGTTTTACCTCAACATCCTAGTAACATTTTAACAAAATTCACGTACTAAAGGCACACCATTTTTACGAGCCTGATTGCCGGTTTCCTCCACGCAAATTGGTTTCATATAATAGGAATAATAAGGCAGAAAAAATAAACCATTGGAAACGTTCCTGCCATATCTTTCTACGCTCAGACTTAAATTGCTTCTTATCCACCTTCTGACTTATTTGATCAAAATAAATTGTTTTTAAATCAATATCACCGGTTACTGACCTGACATAACTCCCTCCTGTCTCCAACGAAATTTTTTGCAGGGTGGTTTCGTCTAATTTAGTGAGTATAACTTCCCCTTCTTTGTTCTTAAGAAATCCTCTAGATTTATCCGGGTTGGGTAGCGGAGCGCCTATTTCTTTTCCTATTCCAATTGTGAAAACTTTAACACCGGCTTCACGTGCTTCCTTTGCTGCTTCTAGGGCCAGACCAGATTGGTCTTCTCCATCTGTTATTAGAATAATTGCTTTTGATTTTTTTTCCTCTGTACGAAAAGCTTTAATGGACTTTCTCAAAGCATCGCCCAATGCCGTCCCCTGAATGGGAATGAGATCAGTATCAATGGCATTAAGGAAAATGCGGGCAGCAGAATAGTCGAGTGTAAGAGGGCATTGGACGAAAGAGGTGCCGGCAAATGCCACCAGACCCACCCGGTCCCCTTTTAACATATTAAGTAGGTCAGCTATTTTTCGTTTTGCTCTTTCGAGACGATTGGGTTTTATATCTTCAGCAAGCATACTGCGGGAAACATCAAGGGCAATAATAATATCGACCCCCTCTTGTTTGATGTCTTCCCAATTGTAACCCCATTGTGGCCGGGTCAGAGCTAGAAAAAGAAATACAAATATAAAGGTCATACATATCGTTTTAATTTTTTGCTGTTCTCTAAAATTTGGGGATACGAGTTTATCAAATAAGGTTTCCCCACAAAAACGAATAAGGAGTTCATATTTTTTACGGTTTCCCCAGATTAGAAAGAACAAGAGAGGAACCAGAGCCCACAATAAATGGAAATAGAAAGGATCGCCAAATTTCATTTTAGGGGATCCTCCTCAAAACAGTGTTGGATAATATGATTTCAGAAAGCAAAAGTAATATTCCAGGAATCAGGAAGTAGTGAAATAGCTCGGTGTATTCAGAATGGTCTAAAACCTTGACCTCAGATTTTTCCATTTGGTCAATTTGTTTGTAAATAGACTTTAAAGATTCGAGATCGGTGGCTCGGAAATATTGTCCTCCTGTTAAATTTGAGATTTCCTTTAAAGTGTTTTCGTCTATATCGACTTCTTGATAAACATAACGCTGTCCGAATATTGAGTTGACTAAAAACGGGGCTTTACCATGTGTTCCCACTCCTATGGTATGAATTTTAATTCCAAATGCCTTGGCTGTTTGTGCGGCCTGAACGGGTGGCAGACTTCCTGCATTGTTACGACCATCGGTCAGTAAGATAATTACCTTTGAATCTGATTCAAGATCTTTCAATCGTTTTACCGCTATCCCAACTGCAGAACCTATGGCTGTGGAGTCCCCTGCCATTCCGATATCCAGTTTGCTGAGAAAGGATTGAAGGATTCCCTGATCCAGCGTGAGCGGACACTGGGTGTAGGCTTCAGAGCCAAAAACTACCATACCTATGCGATCATTGGGACGGTTTTCAATAAACTTTGACACCACATCCTTGACCATTGCCAGACGCGTATCACGTTTTTCATTTTTTATAAAATCAAGTGCCTGCATACTCCCGGAAGTATCCAAAGCAAGCATGATATCAACACCTACTGACAGTATTTCTTGACTTTTATGACCTTCCTGCGGTCGGGCAAGGGCAAGGATTAAAAGCATTACCGAAAGTATTCTAAGTATAAGTGGTAGTGCGGAAAAAAAATCAACTTGAGCGGTACGTATGGATTGCAAAGTTCCAATCGTTGAATAATTTATTGTCGCTTGTTGCTTTTTTTTTCCCTTGAAGGCCATATAGGGCAACATCAGCATAAATAGGAGCAGCCAGGGATCTTCGAATTGAAAAAAAGTCATGGTTTATTCTGATGGGGATGTAGAGGTTTTCGGTGTTAATTCTTTTATGAAATGAATAACTGGTTCTATCGGGTCATTATCCGCTTTTGCTTTTGCAAATTTTACCCTGTCACTTTCAATAAGAATGGTTCTTGCCTTTACCTTTTGGTTGTCATTTAACTCAGAAAAGTTTTTTAGGTGGATGATTATTTCTTCGGTGGTCCATTCTTGTGCTGGAAAGTGAAAACGATTTTCCAAATACCTTCGAAAAATCTCAGATAATTCAAAAAAATGATCTTGGATACGTCCCAGTTTCATCCATTCTCGTTTTTTAAGTTCTTGTAGCTCATTTAGCGCTTTTTGCTCTGGCGTAAGTGTTACAGAAGGCTCTTTATTATCCTCGGGTTTATTTCTTTTCCATTTTTTCCAAAGAAAATAACCTAAAGCTAAAAGAGCCAATATGGCCAGGATTTTCCATACATAATGGCCCCAGGGGGCATTAATTTTTGCAATAGGTTTAATATCTTTAATATCAGAAGAATTTCCTTGAAGTTGCAATAGGGATTGCACCTTTACAATAACTTCTGGGGTCATGATTTTTCCTGGTACAATTTGCTTGTTTTGATCAGGCGCATCAAACTCAACTGGGATGGAAGGAAATTTTATTTGTCCGATTTTATCCACTCGTAGTTTTAGCCAGAACTCTTGTGAGGTTTGTGTATTGACTTTGCGAGGTTCCTTTTTCCCGTTTTCTATTTTTTCGAATCCTTCGGGAATTTCATATTCTGGTGTATGTAAAACAATGTCAGGATCATGATTTACGGTGATGAAATAAGTGATGATGTCACCCAGGGTGGGTTGAGTAATATCAACTTTGGCATCAATGGCGACAGGAGTCCTTCCCCAAACTGTCTGGGTATTAAATAAAATAACCAGAAACGCTAATAAAAATAGCCAGCTTGATTTATTGAGAAAGCTCTGATCCATAACCTAGTTATTTTTAGTAATACAGGTATCTATTAAAGGTTGTAATTCGCGAGATAGGTTGGGGTCTGCAGCTTCTGCGCGAAATAGCCATACCAGTGACTCGTTGCAATTTCCAAGCTTCAAATAGAGTTTTCCTGCTCTTGCGGCGGCTTCGGCTCGGATTGTAGAAGTGGAACTTTCCAGTTGCCATATTTCAATGTACTGATCCAGAGCCTGTTCGACGAAACCGTTTTGCTGCAAACTTTCTCCTGCTTTTTTCAATTCCATTATGCGAGGGCTTTTCAATTTTTTTTCCTGTTTGTTTGGTATTCGTTCTTTGGTGATGAGTTTTGTAAAAAAAGCAACGAAAGCAAAAAGAGTGATCCCCGTCAATATATAAACACTTAATTTTAATTTTCCGCTGACTCCATCTTCGGGTATTTTTGAATCGCTCATTTAATGTTTCTTTTCTCTATATTTAAAATATTTAATGATTGGATCGGTTAACGATTTGTTAGTAAATATTTTTATAGTATCGATTCCAATTGAATTAAAAAATGTTTCTCGGTCCTGACGTTTTTTAATGCAAAGTGATTTGTGTTTTTTAACCATTTCCCGGTCGCTCGTGTCCACAAGCAACGTGCTTCCGGTTTCGGAGTCTTCGAGGTACACCATTCCCACTTCGGGCAATGACTCTTCGCGTGGATCAATTATATTAATTGCAATGAGATCGAATCTTTGCTTTGCTAGTTTTAGTTGAGATTCATAATTTTCATCCTGAAAGTCTGAGATCAAAAAAGTTGTAGCCTTCTTTTTCTGGATTTTTAATAGGTATTCCAGAGGCAAGGAAAGATTGGTAGCTTTTCCTTTAGGCTTGAAGCTCAAAATAGTTCGAATAATATTCCATATATGCCCTTTCCCTTTCTTGGGAGGTATGTAGTGTTCAATCTGGTCGGTAAAAATTATAAGTCCGATTTTGTCGTTATTTTTAATGGCTGCAAACGCAAGAATTGAGGCTACTTCGGCTGCAATTTCGTTTTTCAAATTTTGTCCGGAACCAAAACTTCCAGAAGAGCTCACATCAACCAAGAGCATTAAGGTTAGCTCCCTTTCTTCAATAAACTCTTTAATGAAGGGTTGATTCATACGTGCTGTTACATTCCAGTCAATCAACCGAACATCATCCCCTGGCTGGTATTCGCGAACTTCGCTGAACTCCATTCCCCGTCCTTTAAAGGCGGAAACGTATTCGCCGGCCATGATGTCGTTTACCAGGTAATTGGTTTTTACCTGTAGGGTTTTTATTCTTTGTAGCAATTCCGGGGAAAGTTGATTTTCCCTCTCTGGCAAAGGGGTTGGAACGCTTAACCAGTCTCGTATATTTTTCGTAATTGCCTGGAACATATTAAATCATGGGACTTCGATGGTATCGAATAGGGATTTTAAAATGTCATCTGCCGTTACGTTTTCTGCTTCCGCTTCGTACGTAAGAATAATTCTGTGTCGAAGCACATCCATTCCGATACTCTTGATATCGTGAGGAACCACATATCCGCGCCTTTGTAAAAAGGCATAAGCTTTGGCTACACGGTTAAGAAAAATGGAAGCTCGTGGTGAGGCTCCAAATTGGACCATTCCTGCATGCATAGACAGCTGATTTGCCTTGGGGTCTCTTGTGGCAGCGACAAGGTTAATAATATAGTCTTGAAGGTTTTCATCAATGTATATTGAATCTATTACTTTTCTAGCCGCCAGAATATCTTTAGGGTCAACCACAGGTTTTACCTTATAGGGTTCTCTGCTAAAAGACATCCTTTGCATAATTATTTTTTCTTCATCTTTTGAAGGGTAATCAATATGAAGTTTCAACATAAAGCGATCTATTTGGGCTTCTGGCAAGGGATAAGTCCCTTCTTGTTCGATAGGATTCTGGGTGGCTATAACCATGAAGGGTTCAGCCAAGGGAAAAGTATTACCAGCTATCGTTATTTGACGTTCCTGCATGGCTTCTAGCAAAGCACTTTGTACCTTTGCGGGAGCTCGATTAATTTCATCTGCTAAAATTATGTTTGAAAAAAGGGGCCCCTTCTTTATATCGAATTCACCTGTTTTTGGCTGATAAATTTGAGTTCCCAAAAGATCTGCGGGAAGTAAATCGGGAGTAAATTGAATTCGTTTAAAATCAGCTTTTACCGATTGCGCCAGAGTTTTAACGGAGGTTGTTTTTGCGAGACCTGGAACCCCTTCAAGAAGAATATGTTCTCCTGTTAAAAGGCCAAGGATCAATCGCTCGGTGAGATATTTTTGTCCCACCATGATTTGGTTAAGTTCGTGAAG
>CAYYIR010000044.1:10222-12122 GCA_964471995.1 uncultured Nitrospina sp.
GATGATGAAGTCAAAGATATAGAAAGTATTATTGATCAGGGTTTGAATACGGAAAACAATGAACTCGATCTCAGGGAAAAAGAGCTGGATGATGATGATCTGATTAAGATCATGCAATCAGACAAACTAAAAGGAGTCACCGCTGTTTTTCTGGAATTCAATGAGATTGGAGACAAAGGCCTAGAAGCTCTTCTTGAATGCGAACATATGAAGTTCGTGACCGCCCTAAACCTATTCAAAAATAAAGTGACGGATAAAGGAGCTGTCGCGCTGGCAAAATCAAAAACAATGCTCAATCTTTCGGAATTGATTCTGAGCGACAATGAGGTTGGTGTTGAAGGGGCCAAGGCGATTGCGAGTTCCAATCTATTGGGTAACCTGGTTTCACTTTGGCTGGGTGATAAATTGGGGGATGAAGGGGTTAAGGCAATAGCAGAATCAGAATCTTTGACAAGGTTGACACAGCTCTCGTTATATAGGAATGGAATGGGGGACGAAGGAGCCATTGCGATTGCGAATTCAAAAAATCTGGCAAAACTTGAAGAATTGAACCTCAATTGGAATTTTATTGAAGAAGAAGGCTTGGAAGCATTGGCAAACTCAGAGACATTAAAAAACCTGACTCAATTGACAATGACCTATAATCCTATTGGTCCAAGGGGCGCTGAGATAATAGCCGAATCAGAAAACTTTAAAAATATTACCTTGATGGACCTTTATGAAACTGAAATTGGAGATCGCGGTGCCAAAGCGCTGGCCAATTCGACGAATCTGCCAAACCTTCAGACCCTGGTTCTAATCCATAATGATATTGGAGAAGGGGTTCAGGCTTTATTTAAGGATAATCAAAATTTCCCCAAACTTGAGAATGTCTATTTTTACAAACCTAAGCAGGAAGAATAAAAGTTTAACTGATATGTGAAAAGGGTTTCCGGTTTGCTGCCGGGAACCCTTTCTTTTTTGAACTCTTCGACTATGTTTACAGGTGAAAAACCAGATTTGCTCGATATCATGCCCTTTCGGGAGGATAGCATTTATGTTGTAGGAAAAGACGGGGTCCCGCAACATTGGGATGGAGAAGAATGGCTTCCAGTAAGGACGGATAATACCAACCCTTTAATGGGAATCTGGGGGCCGCATGAAAGTTGTATCTATGCTGTGGGTATAGGAGGGGTGGTCCTTTTATACAATGGTAAAGAATGGAAACAAGTGGATACTGGCAGCTACGATTCGCTGAATTCCGCCTTTGGCTTCGATGAAAATAATGTCTTCCTTTATGGAGTGGGCGGAAGAATGCTCTATTGGAATGGGGAGAAATGGGATTACCGCGAACCCAATACCATCCATGACCTGTTTGGTATGTGGGGTGAGGATATTGAACATATTTATACAGTGGGAGGAGAGGGTATATATCGGTTTTATGATGGCACACAGTTTTTGCGTAAAGATGAGTTGACGGAAGAGACGGTTTCTTTGTTTGGTGTATGGGGAACCAAAACGGATAATGTTTATATTTGTGGTTCACATGGAACGATTCTCCATTTTGACGGGGAAGACTGGAAACCTATGAAAACGGAAACGGAGGAATACCTTCTAAGTATTTGGGGAACTTCTGATAAGAATATCTTTACCGTAGGCGACAATGGGATAATGTTGCACTACGATGGAGAAGCTTGGTCAAAAGTGAATCCAATAAAAGAGGAATACTTTACCAAGGTAAAAGGGTTGGGAGAAGAGAATATCTATGTAGCGGGAGAAAACGGCACGGTCCTTCGATTTGATGGTACAAAATGGCACGATATGTCTTTATAAATAATTTGTACTTCTGGAGATTTTATGTCTGATTTGACCAGCAATCATCTGCTTTCAATTTTTGGATTGGATGAGAATAATATTTTTA
>CAYYIR010000045.1:0-12077 GCA_964471995.1 uncultured Nitrospina sp.
AAAATACTGAGACCTCGAATCTTATTGGGATGGCCCAACTTTCCCAACTTAAACCTGCTGATTTGCGGGGCAAAACTATTTTTATTCGATGCGATTTTAATGTTCCTTTACGTAGTACAACAAAAGGAATTTACCGGGTAGCCGATGATACTCGTATCCGTCGTTTTCTCGATCTTACCTTCAAAAAAATTCATGAGCTTACTGAAGGCGATTGCCGGATTATTATCGGGTCTCATTTAGGCAGACCCCATAAGAAAAAAGACCATTCCGGTTGGGATGGAATCTTTAACATACAATTCGTATGCTCGCATTTTGATACATTAATACGAAGAGTTTATGGTGATACATATACAATTTTTCCGCCAGAAACCATTGACTCACATATGAACCATTCCTTGGACATAGTTTCTCACAAAAGATTACCACCAGGAGGGATAAAGTTTCTTCCTAACTTGCGTTATCTTCTGGATCCTAAGAATACGGACTTATATAGAAAAGAGTTTATAGGAAAACTAGCAGATATTGCTGATGTTTATATCAATTGTGCCTTTGGCTGTAGCCATAGGGTGACCAAAAGCATTAAACTTCTTCCGCAAATGATGCGCACCAACGGTAAGCTGGTCACCTCAGGGGTATTGCTCTATGAAGAGATAAACCGCCTAGGTACTTTTGCTGGACGAATATTGGCTAACCCCAAAAAGACAATGATTATAGCAGGGGGAGCAAAAGTTTCCGATAAAATACAAATACTGAAGCAGTTTGTTGAAACTGGGGTTCAGAGCATTTTTATTGGTGGAAAAATGGCAAACTCCTTTTTAATGGCTCAACAGCAAAAAGATATGCTTAAACCTTTTAGCGTTGAAACCATTCCTGATAAATTGATAACTACTTATGAAAATGAAAATCAAGAAATTTTAAATGATGTTTCGCTTGCTGAAAAAATAATTGACTTTGCAGAAGAGAGAAAAGTTTCTATCTTATTACCCGATGATTACAAAGTTGTTACTGAGTTTAAGAGTATTTCATTTGAAAACAAAACAAACCCAGACTTTACCAAAGAGCTTCAACTGGATCTTGGAGAAAAAACAATTTATCAGTTTGAGGAAAACTTAAAGGGTATCGAAAATGTTTTTTGGAATGGCCCGTTGGGTGCTTACGATCATCCACTTTGTTCGAGCTATGCTGAAGGTTCTCTCGAAATTGCCAAACTTTTATTTAGAAAAGCATTGCTTGACCCCACCCTATCTATAGTAATTGGTGGAGGTGATTCTGCAGCGATTCTTAATAAAGTTGGCGGCAGTGAACTGAAAAAAATGATTAAGAGGCAGATCGGAAAAATCATTCCTGCGACGGTTAATCGCAATCAGATATCCATTGATTTCCAAGAAAATGATTCGTATCAATTATGGAACTACTTTGCCAGCAACTTTTTTGTCTCCACAGGTGGAGGAGCATCTTTAGAGTTTCTACAAAGTTTTCTGGAAGGAGAAGCTCAAGGTGATATGGCATCCTACCTCCCCGGAACACAAACCTTAATGGAGTTATGTGTGTTATAGCCTGATAATTTTAAAATTATTTCTTTATGGACAGATAGTATTACCCTAAACCGTCTGGATTCTTTTTCCAATAATTTGTAATAACCCTTACATTCAATTCCCAGTTTTTCTATATCACTCCCAATTTGATTTTCTTTTCTCTTTTTAAACATATCTGTTAGTAATTTTAACTCTGGATTAGCCATACCAATTAGCTCTATTTGCTCGTCTATTCGATCAATATCTTCGCCAAATTTTGTTAATTTAATCGAAGCCGGTTGTGTTTTAGAGGCATTTTTCACAATTCTCTCGCATAACTCAATCCCTCCTATAGCAAGGCGTTCTATTTCCTCTAAAAATGAATTTTTATCTGAAAAAATATCTATAAGTAATTGGCTATTATAATAAGTATATTCCTCTAAATTTTCTTGGATATAATCCTTGTCGGTTTTTAATTCTTCATCTAAAGTTTCACGCCACAGAACAGCATATGCTAAACGAAATATATCATTGATATTAATTTCATGTTTAATCAAAGGTTTTAATCTAACAATGCCTTGTGACGACAATATCGTTTCATATATATTCACTTCTTGAGATTTTTTTAAATCATAAGGTAATTTCCAATTATTGTGTTGCTCATAATTTTCTATAAAAGAGAGAACATGTTCAGGTAAAACCTTTTCCACACAAATGATATTGTTACAATGAACTCCATAACTACAAGGTGCACAAGATATACGTGCTTGGAAGATAAGATGTCCAGATGAAAAAGGAGCGGTCTCAAAAGGGTGCGCATGAGCAAAAAATAATCCGATAATCTTTGTGTTGAGTGCTGCTGCTAAATGCATTGTTCCTGTGTCATTAGTAACCAAATAAGCACATCTTTTTAATAAAACGGCCAACTGCTTTAAATCTGTTTTTCCGGTTAAATCGACAATATTATTTTTTCTATTGGTTTTTCGTATCATTTCCTCCGCTGATTCGCTTTCCGATGCAACTCCGAAAAGAAATATTCGAGCATTCAGTTGTTCAACTAGCAAATCGGCCAGCCTTGCAAAGGATGCTGTGGACCATCTTCGATTTTCCAAGCTGGAACCAATCTGAAAGCCTATAACTAAATCATTTTTAGCTTCATTGAGTACAGTTGCAAGAAATTTATCCTCGGTTACAGGATATCTATTTTCGGTTACTTGAATTTCTTTTCCAGTAGGATCTATCCCAGCACTCCTGGAAAAAATTTCAACAAGATTAAATTCGTTAAAACTTCGATTAAAAGGTTCCGTACCAAAATATTGCATCCAAGGGTGACCCGTCATACGATCACCAGAGTTATTGCAGTGAAAGCCAATAACATTATTTACTTTAAGATAGTGAACCATCAGAGCACTGAATCTTGAATGACTTAGGTTTACCAACATATCATAGGACTTTCCTCGAATATCATTTAGCTTAGATTCAATATAACGATAAATTTTTACCCAAGATTCATCTTCCCAATCTTCTGATTCTTTAAACTGTCGCAAATTAAATACAATCGAGTCATCAATACCAGGTATTAATGAAATGGCATTTTCAAAATCACTTGATACCATCAAGGTGATTTGGGCATCGGGATATTTCTGCCTAAGGCCTTGGACCAATGGAGTCGTTTGAATCAAGTCACCCATACGAGTTAAATTAAGTATTAATATTTTTTGAGTCAAAACTATGCTTTCTCCTCTATCAATTGATCAAGCATCATTAGCAATGTTTCATTATCATCCAAATCACCTTTGCCGTTATGAATATCGTTTGTCAAAGTTTTCAAGGAAAATTTATTTACGCCTTTAAAACTTTTTAAATACTGGCCTAATTCTGTATCTTTGCCTGCTTTAGAAATACAGTACGCCAAGGGATCAGGCCTACTATGTTCTATTCTTTTTAGTGAATCCAACCTATTCATGAAAACATGAAGTAGCATCTCTTGCATTCGGTGTTCAATGGTATGTTCATTTAAAACTCTTGTATAAGATCGACTTGCGATTACACTTCTCAAATCAGGGTTTTTAAGAAAATATTCTATTTGATCTTTCAACTCATCTAAGGAATGAAATGCTATTAATTCTTCATCTACATTAAACAAGTTTATCAAGTCAGAACGATGATCTAGTAGCTGAAAACCTTTGCATGCAGCAATCTCAAAAGTCCTTGGGTTGACAAAATCACCCTCTGGATTAATTCCATAATGAAACGTAGAGGAATGAAGGTTTAGATTTATTTTTCCAGCATTATAAATTTTTACCGTTTCTTCAGTTGCGACCCTCTTATTTTTATTTTGGAGTCTTTTCCCAAGAGGTGATTCCAAATTCCATCCTGTGCCCCAAATTTTAAAGTCATGACCCAATAATCTAGGAAAAGATTGCACGCGATTATGATAAGCGGCACCCATGAAAGAGATATCAGCTTTATATTGTTTATTTTGTTCTGATGATAAATCTATAGGACGGTGAATCTTAGGGTGTGCGGCTTGTGGGAGATAATAACAATCATTTACTCCCTTACTTATTAATTCTGAATGAAAATTATCTTTTTGAATTGTGAAAAAATGATCATAACTATTAGAGACTTCTTTCCAATAGGTAAGAGTTCTAAAATCTTCAACGAACCAAAAAGCAATAGGAATTTTTAGCTCTTTTAATCGATTAATTGCCTCGGGGCTTAATGGAGCCTGAGCTAATGCCAAGATAAAATCAGGTCGATATTCAGCAGCTTTTGCAGCTACCACCTCATCCATTAGTCCTATAAATTTTTGCGACAAAATCTCTGCGTTCCCTTTAATTTTAGTAATATCCTTTAATTCAAAAAATCCATCTACAAATTTATCACAATCTACCGATTCAACTTCATGCCCTAAATTTCTTAACCCTTCAATGCAATAATTAGCTGTAGGCAAAGACCCACCATAAATGGGTTTGACAACTAATATCCTTAATGATTTATTTGATAAAATTTTACGAGTTTCCACTCCTTTTTCCAGTTGCTGGTAATAAGATTCTCCAATTCGAACAGAGGGGACATGCCTAAAAATATTCCAATTTAAAGGTTCATATCGGGCCAATAAACTTGCGGGGGTTTCTCCAATTCTAAAACGAACTCTAGGTAAAAAAGGAGAAAGATCAACGGATGACATAAAAGCCCTAAAAATGGTCATTAAGGGTTCTATCACAGTTACCTCACCTTTTTGAACTAAGGGTAAAATATGATATCCAAATCCCAATCCAAAAACCACGGTTCGAGAATCATCTTGGAACTGAAAGTTTCGAATTACCTGTTGACCTTCTTTTTGTGGATGGTACAAGCTATGCAGACTAACTCCCGTTATTTGGGGAACGGGGGGACCTTCCTTAGATAAAGTTATTTTTACATTTTCAGGAATTTTTATTCCTTTAACTCGATTTGCAAGGGAAGGATCGTGGTTTTGAAGGAGTTTTATATTGTTATCGAAAAAGTCCATTATTTTTATTAGTTAACTGATAAAGCTAGTATACTTTTTTGGAATTCCAAAGCATATTTATGCTTTGGATCAATGGACAAAACATTATCCAAGGTTCTCAAAGAATCCTCAATGCTTCCCATTTTAAATTGAAGACCAGCCATGGCAAAAAGCATATTCAAATTAGTAGGATAAATATCCAAATATTTATTCAGATATTTATAGGCATTATCAAATCGTTTTGTTTTATAAGAAAGATCAATTAAAGATTTATTGGCAACCAAATTTTCTATATTTAAGTCCAAAGCTCGACAGTAATCAGCCTCGGCATCTATAAATTTTTTAGTCTTTGAGTTTAATATACCCAATGCGCAATAAGCTCTATCAGATTCTGGATTAATCTTTATAGCTCGTTTTAAATTAAATTCAGCTTGTTCCATATTCTCTCTATATAACTCTAATAAGCCTAATCCTAACCACGATATATAATTTTCTGGTTCAAAGGTTTTAGCTTTTATAAAACTAGCTTCTGCTTGTTCGGGTTTTTGCAAACGCATATAACAATTCCCCATTCCAGCTAAGGCCTCAGCACAGGCGGGGTCAGTTTTCAATACAGTTTCATATTTATTAATTGCCTCTTTATATTCATCATTTTCATAATCATTCAATGCCTCATTCAAAATTTCTTCCATATTAATATCATTAAGCACTTCGTCTTTTTTGTCCGAGGGTTTTTTCCCAGCTATTATTTTATATTGAAACACAAAAAATCGACGAATCTCTTCCGGTGTTAGATCGTTTATTGATATTCGGCCTAATTTAAATGTGCTGGGGTCTTTGCTTTGAAAGTTTGCATATTGTGGGTCCAATGTTTCTTCAATCCGTTGTATACAAAGACCAGCATTTTCGACTAGTTTTTCTATTTCTTTTAAGGTAAAGAATCTCAAATGGGTTTCATCAAGAATACCTTCCTTTTGATATGTCCAATTACCCTCAATCAATTGATGGACTACCCCATAAAATTGGACATTAGGAATACTCATTATTATCGTTCCATCTTTCTTCAAAATCTTATTTACCTTATTGAGTACTGCAAGAGGATTAATCAAATGCTCCAAGACATCTGCAAAAACAATGCAATCAAATGAAGATGGATTATAAGGAATTTCGATTTCCTCGATATCTCCTGTAATTACATCGTCGAGTACATTTCTAGCTAATTCTGCAGCATTTTTATTTGACTCAATGCCTGCCACAAAGACGCCTGGTCTTTTTTTAAGTTCCTTACCCGTCATTCCTTCCGCGCAACCTACCTCCAATATACATTTAGCCTCCTCTGAGATAAGAGGTAATAAATCATGACGAATATTTTTATAATAGTTATCAGGTTTTTCTGACGAACAAGTTAGAGACTTCGTTGAAGATTTTTCTCTGTTTAGAATATTCATTAATTCATTTGCACGATGTAAATAAGTATGTTTATTTAATACTTCCTGCCTTCCTTTTTCAGCAATGATATTCCTTTCTTTTTCATTTTTAAGATAATGGGATATTTGTTTCTCTATTGATTCATCCTGATAAAAAATAAGATGTTTTTTATCACAAAACATCTCCTCAAGACCACTGCCTTCAGCATGATCCGTAATCAACATACTTCCAGAGCAAAGCGCTTCAAAAACACGCATATTTAGATCATTATTGATAGCATTGTTGAAAACAATTTTGGATTTAGAATAATGCAAGGCCATATCTTCCATAAATTTTCGATCACAATTTAAATCAAATTGTGATCCTATTCTATCTAGAAGCTGTTTCCTTCGATTTGTCTCCTTAGGAATTGTGCCTACAAACCCAATATCCCATTCCTTTTCTGTCTCGACTTGCCCATGAATATCAGGGTCGCAAGCTAGGGGGAGCCAAAAAACATTTTTTATCCCTGCCTGTTTCATTTTTTCCACATAGGCTTTTTGTGCTAAAAACACAAAATTAAAACTTTTTGCAATCTCCAAATGTTTCTCATAATTTATATGTGTATCTATGAGGTAACATGCTTTTAAGAAATCATAATTCTGCAAATCAAGTGGAATCCCTCCCAACCCTGTTTCAATCCAAAAATATAAATCGGGTTTCCATCCAGTAGGTAGTTCAGCCAATACTTCTTTTAATGGGGTTTTCTCATCTCTTTTTATATCTTGTGATTTAACTTCCCAACTTAACGCTTCCAAGTCCCAGATTTTTTTTACATTGTTATTAATCTTTGCTCCGCAAGTAATAACATTATGATTTTGCCTCAAGGCTCTTTCAAAATAATGGGCCGTGGTTGCCGGATAAGAGACAAAATCCATTAAAATATTCTTTTTAATTTTCTTTTCAAACGCTAGGCTTTCTTGCTTCAAGTTTATCCCTGTATTAAGTAGGAAGTCTCTAATTGATAATTCAACGGCATCAGCCCAAGATTTAATAAATTTTTTAATTGGAAATTTTTGGGCTACTGTCTGTCTGGCATTTTCACCTAACCTTTTCGCTAAAACTGAATCTTTCATAAGGAGTTCAATGCAATTCTTCAAATAGTTGGGGTCATCAGAGCAAAAACCATTTTCACCATCTAAAATTGGAGAGGTGTTATTATGTGAAGTCACAACCGGCATTCCTATGGCCATTGCCTCAAGCATTGCCATATTATAACCATCTTCATTTCCCTCCACAGTGGTATTTAAATAAATTCGGTTAGTTCTAAATTGTGCGAGAAGATCTTCAAAACCATTAGACATTCTTGATCCTGGAATATCAGGATTCATTCCAATGGTAACCAAAGAATGGTTTTCAGCAATTTTTTCACCCAAAGAGTACCCCATCATTAGGTCACGCTCCTTAAACAAATTGCCTACCCGTAATATATTTTTATCGTTCCCTGTATAACCTCCGTACTCCAAAATATCTAAACCAGGTAAAATAATATTTCCTTCCATCTTCCAATCAGTTTTTTTCAAATCTGAAATAAATACTTTCGTTGTACCATCTAAAAGTGGTTCTATTTTTTTCAGGTATTCCGTTCTATTTATCTTGTCTTTAGATAACTTTATTTC
The DNA here is from genome assembly GCA_964471995.1 of uncultured Nitrospina sp. Classification (GTDB taxonomy): domain Bacteria; phylum Nitrospinota; class Nitrospinia; order Nitrospinales; family VA-1; genus UBA8687. The sequence continues at coordinate 8,097 of CAYYIR010000045.1, forward strand.
CGTAGTAAGACAATTATGAAAAACTATTATTTTAGGAAGTGAATATTTCTGCACAGTTATGAGGTCTTTTACGTTATGCGCAATAATACAATCGATCGCGCCTTCCTCTAATTTTTTATGGGCTTTAGCCATTGAAATCAAAGTAAAGTTGTCGGGAATGGGACGCATATTTTTATCCCAACGCCTCAAATGACCTGATGCAATTTCAGGTTCTACAACCAGAAAATCGTGTTTTAAACGCGATAAGAGGCAAAGATAGGGTTCGTGCCAATTAAAAGTGAGAATTTTTATTTTCATTAATGAAAAATCTCCAAATACACATAATGACTCATTTATATTTTCGGAATAATGAGCAAATCACTTAATCTCAAATATGTTGGAATTCTTCTCAAAATTTGATTTTGTAGTTTAATAGAAATAGCTATAATAATTTTTGCGTAACAAAAGTGGTTTTGAAATCCAAAAACAGACCATTAAAGACAAGAAATGGAATTTTAAATTTATTTTTTTCTTTTATTTTCAATTAATTAAGTAGCATTTCCTAGAAATCATGCAATACGATCCTAACTCCAAAAAAATCAAAAACCGAGAAAGATTAATTCAGTATCGTCGGGCATTCCAAAATAAAAATCCAATGAACGACGAAATCCCTCAGGGTGAAGGAGAGTTGAATCGCGACGGGAACCCAAAAGTTCCACCAGGTCAAAGGGTCGTTGAAAGTTGGCCTGTATTAGATTTAGGTGTAACTCCCGACTTGGATGAATTCAACTGGAATTTGACTGTTTCTGGTTTGGTAAAGCATGTAAAAACTTTCAATTGGGATGCTTTTCAGGAGTTACCTCAAACTAAGGATGTATCTGACTTTCACTGTGTAACCACCTGGAGCAGAATGGATAACCGGTGGGAGGGGGTTAAGTTTTCTGATGTAGCCGCAATTTGTGAAGTCTTACCGAGTGCAAAATATGTATTTATAAAAGCTTGGGATGGTTATTCCACAAACCTACCCCTAGAAGAAGCCATGAAATATGATGTTCTACTGGTTCACAAATGGGAGAACCAACCCTTAACTAAAGAACATGGGGGTCCTGTACGTATGATTACTCCGCAGCTTTATGCATGGAAGGGAGCTAAATGGATCGGAGAGATTATATTTCGCGATTATGATGAGTTGGGGTTTTGGGAAAAAAGGGGATATTCCAATATCGGTGAGCCTTGGCTAAACGACCGATATTCTTAAATAACCTCAGGTTACTCGAAGAGTTTTAAGATTTTTAAAGGATCCAGATTCCATGATTATTTGCACACCAGCATCTCCTATTCCCGTATCAAACATCAATAAGGTTTCGATATTGACTAAAGTCTTGGTTTTAGCAATATACTGAGCGGAATCTAAATTCAAGTAATTCCTAGCAAGGTTTAAATGCTTTACTCGCTGCAAAACTTTCGATTTTGCAAGAATTTTAATCCCTTTTACCGAAAGATCAGTTCTATAAAGATTGAGCTTTCTCAAATTTGCAAAAGCTGAAGCCTTTGCTAAAGCAATAACTGGTTCATCGCCTATCGCATTTTCTTGAAAAATTAAAACCTGTAACTTTCGAAATTTTTCACATTTTACAATCGCCATTGCGCCCTCGGGGCCAATATTATTGTAGCGCAAATCAAGAAGAGACAAATTTCCTGTAAAGTTAGCAGCTGGAAGAGCTTTGATTCCCTTATCAGAAATATTGTTATCTCCTAAATACAAACGTTTTAATTTTTTAAACTGATCGCTATGAAATAAATGGTATGCCCCTTTCCAGGTTAATTTATTTCGACTGAGGTCCAAATTTTCAACATCAAAATTTCTATTAGTACTCACCAAGGCCTCTACACCTTCATCTCCAATAAACTTTCCATTTAGTTCTAAAGCTTCGCCATCCACAGAGATACACTCGTCGATTACTCGATTTATATATTCAAGTTTTGTGGTTGTAACCAATTTAATTACTCTTAGTCTTTAAGTTGACAGTACAGCGAAACCCAATATCAGTAAAACCGCGAGAAAACGGATTGCTCCAGTCCCTGTAACCAGATGCCATAGCCTTAACCGAATCAGACCAAGACCCACCTCTTCTAACCTTCATAACACCATTCATAGGGCCTCTAGGATTATGTAAAATGTCATCATAATAAAACCTAACTGAAAACCAGTCACCCACCCACTCCCAAACATTTCCTGCCATATCGTAAAGACCATTTTCATTGGGGGCAAAACTACCTACAGCTATAGCTTTATCATGTAACTTCAATCCACCCCTTGCTGGAGGATTCATAAGATCAAATCCGCTTCCCCAAGGAAAGTCGCAGCCATTTCCATTACCGGCAGCTCTTTCCCATTGTGCTTCACTTGGAAGTGCTTTTCCAACTAAATGGCAATAATCCGCAGCCTCATACCAACTTATTTTAGAAACGGGACAATTATCACAATCTGCATAAATACTTCTACGTAAGTTATGTTCGGGAAAAATCGCTTCATATTTTTGATTGGTAACTTCGTATTTGTCGATCCAGAAAGAATCTAAGTGAACTGCTTGTTCAGGAGCACCATGCTGCGGACCAAAGCGATTGCATCCTCTTTGAAATTTCCCTTCAGGTATGAATACCATATCATTAAGCACTTTTGAATTTTCTGCCCACGTTGTCAGACTATTATCAAAAATTATTAAGCCGAAGAGCAAAACTGCAAGTAGAATAGCCTTATGCATAAGGTCAAGTTTAGAATCGAGGCTTGTCAACCTCTCAGATTTTCAAGAATAGCCAGAGTTGCCTTGGAGCGATTTAGTGTATAAAAGTGAATACCTGGTGCACCCGACTTTATCAAATCTCGACATTGCGCAATGGCATGATTTATTCCTATTTCACGTACTTTATCCAAATCGTTCTGGACCCCTTCAAATTTTGCAAGTAGATCAGCTGATAAGCTAGCCCCACACATTTGGGTGAAACGTTGGCTTTGTTTGAGATTCAATATTGGCATTATACCCGGTAAAATAGGAATGCTAATCCCTTCTCTTTGAGCCAAGTCAATAAAATCAAAATAATGATTATTATTGAAAAACAACTGCGTAATCAGAAAGTCTACTCCACAATCGACCTTGCGTTTCAAGTTATCCATATCTTGTGTTAAATTTACACATTCAATATGACCTTCCGGATAACATGCTGCCCCGACACAAAAGGAAAAGTTGGATTTTATAAAAGACACTAATTCATTTGCATAACCAAATCCGCCTTCTGGTTTTAGAAATTGTTCCTCACCTTTTGGAGGATCCCCCCGTAAAGCAAGGATATTTTCTATGCCACAATTTTGCAAACTCTTAAGGACTGAAACGATTTCATCCTTTTGGTGGCCCACGCAAGTCAGGTGAGCCATACTTTCAATACCAATTTTGTTTTTTATTTGCCCAACAAGGTCAACGGTTTTGGAGCGGGTACTTCCACCTGCACCATAGGTAACTGAGACAAAGGCCGGATCGGCCGGTTTTAACTTTTTAATAGTCTCGAATAAACTTTGAAAGCCTGCTTCATCTTTAGGTGGAAAAAACTCAAAAGAAAATACAGGTGAGGAGAACTTTAGTTTTTCGCTGATTTTCATTTCTTCGATATTATCATATGCATATAAAGAAATGAAGGAAGGAGTATTACAGATATTTATGCGGAGGGCGAACTTTCATATATTCCGAATCTTTTCAGGTAAGAAATAAAAGAAACAACATCAACCAATTCTACCGGCTCTTCATCAATGGATCGAATGGCTTCATCTGAAAAATAACCCGTGGTGATAAATATTCCACGTGATGCCCCCTCCCCTTTAACCGTGTCCAAAAAACCTTTAACCTTTATTGCATTTACCGTTTGCCCAGGGGGATCAATGATACAGAGAGCTAAATAAGCTCCTCCAACAACCGGGGTTTCATCATTCATAGCTATTTCAAGCTCATG